>NZ_JARGDP010000052.1 GCF_029210395.1 Petrocella sp. FN5
GTTTATTAAGAAAAATATTAATAATGATATGAATCAAAAAGTGAGTTGCAACCGCTAAGTTGTAGCTCACTTTTATCTTTTTTATAGGATAGTGTTTGACCTGACAACAAGATAATGATAAAGTATAATGCATAATAGGTTAATCATGAACATCCATGAGATGTAGATCATATAAACCATAAACAAGGTTAAGGAAAGTAGGCAAAATGAATAATAACTTTATTGATTTAGGGGTAGATCCAATTATTGTCAAGGCAATAGAAGAAATGGGCTTTGAGTCCCCAACAAATGTACAAAGTAGAGCCATACCCCACGTTCTGAATCATCAAGACTTGGTGGTTATGTCAAAGACAGGCAGTGGTAAAACCGGTGCCTTTGGTATTCCTATGCTACAGTTGATGAAGGAAGATGTGGTAGGGCCTCAGGCACTCATATTAACACCTACAAGAGAATTGGCGGTGCAGGTGGAAAGTGACATCAGTCTGATGTCAAAATACCAAGAAGTGACTACAACGGCTGTATATGGGCAACACAATATCAACATTGAAGTGGAGGCGATTAAAAAAGGTGCATCTATCGTTGTAGGGACCCCAGGGCGTGTATTTGACCATATTCAACGAAAGTCCTTGCCAACTAAAGGGATACGATTTCTTGTTCTAGATGAGGCAGACCGTATGCTGGACATGGGTTTCATCGATCAAGTGGTTAAGATCATTAAAACGTTGCCGAAAAATCGTGTAACCATGCTCTTTTCAGCGACCATGCCGGCTGAGATTCAGAGAATATGTCAGGCTTATATGAATGAAGCCACGACCATAGCTTTAGAGTCGGATACAAAAACGGTGGATGCCATCAAGCAGTTGTATTATAGGGTCGAAGCCAATGAAAAAAGAACCCAGTTGGACCGTCTCCTAAAAATCGAACAACCGGATAGCTGTCTGATTTTTTGTAACACCCGCTATGCTGTTGATAAAGTGCAAGCATATCTAGAAAGAAAAGGCTATATTGTGGACGCCATTCATGGTGCCAATACACAAGTGAGCCGAATGAAGACCATCGAGAAGATTAAAAAAGGTGCCCTTCAAATTGTGGTTGCCACGGACGTTGCCGCTCGAGGTCTACATATCGATGACTTAAGCTTGGTTATTAATTATGATGTACCCATTGAAAAAGACTCTTATGTACACCGTATTGGTCGAACAGGACGTGCAGGTAACACAGGTAAAGCCATTACCCTTGCGACAACAGATGATATTATGACGCTATATGAGATTGAAGAGCATGTGGGCAGTCTTATTGAGGAAACAGAATTACCAACAGATGAGCAAGTACGTGAAGCAGTAGCATCTGCAAAAGGTAAATGGGTCGGCGTTAAACCACCAAGGGCACATGCAGGTAAAGACCATAAGTTAAGAGACCATAAGTCAAGGGACCACAAACCAAGAGACCATAAGCCAAGAGAGCATAAGCCAGTGGCACAAAAGGTTATGGAAGAAAAAGCTAAGATTGTCCATGTGGCAGAACCCATTATAGAAAGGGTTAAAGAAAAAGTCCACGTTCCAAGCAAACCGGTCCATCATAGAAAACCTAAGCCGGAAGTTAAAGTAGAAACAGTCATCTTACCAAAACTTGGACCTATTGAATTTAGAAAATCACAGGAACCGGTCAAGAAAAAGTCGTTTTTAGACAAAATAAAAGAAAAGTTAGTCAAATAGGAACAAAAGATATGCAGCTGAGGGCAAAACCTCAGCTTTCTTGTTCCTTCATTTATCATAGAAATCTATTTAATCACAGCTATAAATAATGTATGATAAGATGTAAATGGATCATATATAAAATAGAAAAGGAGGTCTTCATGCCAAAAAAATACTATGCAGTCAGACAAGGGAAAAATAAAGGAATATTTTCAACTTGGGAAGAATGCCAAGCCAACACAAAGGGCTATTCAGGTGCTGAGTTTAAAAGCTTTAAGACCTTAGCAGAAGCGGAAGCTTATATGAATACATCTTTGACATCCCCAATGAATCAACATATAAATGGTGATGCCTATCTAAAAGAAGATCAAGTAGATGAAGGAATCATTGCCAGAGCTTATGTAGATGGTAGTTATGATCATGGTACAAAAAGATATGCCGGCGGTGCGGTTATTCTTATTGGTGAGGAAGAGGTTCATATTTATGAAGCAGGCGATGACGTTGAGCTGGCCGCAATGAGAAATGTCGCCGGGGAGCTTTTAGGTGCTATAAGAGCCATGGAATGGGTCCATAACCATAAAGACGCAATGGGAATTGAGAAGCTAATCATCTATCATGATTATGAAGGCATAGCTAAATGGGCAACAAAAAGATGGCAAGCCAAAAAAAAAGGCACTCAAGAATATGTGACCCTGTTTAATAAATTCAGCACGTCCTATAAGATTGAATTTATTAAAGTCTTGGGCCACTCTGGGGATTATTATAATGAACTGGCGGATCATTTGGCAAAAAAAGCCTTGGGTATTGAGAAATCTTCATAACATTAGATTTACATTAAAAATTTTTTATGAAAAACTTATGGAAATGAAGTGTAAAAAAGGTTAAAATAATAACAATGCATAAGTAGTATTATAATGACATGCGGTTAAAGGATGTGAAGGCATGATAAAAATAAGTAATGTAGGAAAAACATATGGCAAGGGTAATATTGCTGTAGAAGCTCTGAAACAGGTTAATCTGAACATAGAAAAAGGGGAATTCATATCCATTATGGGTCCTTCAGGCTCAGGTAAGTCAACATTAATGAACCTCATTGGATGTCTTGATCGGGTGACTTGCGGGGACTATCATTTGGAAGCGTTAAATGTAGCCACTTTGGATGACGATGAGTTGGCATCCATACGCAACAAAAAGATTGGTTTTGTTTTCCAATCCTTTAATTTGTTGCCCAGAATCTCGGCTTTAAAAAATGTTGAGTTACCCATGATTTATGCTGGGGTTCATTTTAAGGAACGTAAAGAAAGAGGTATGGAGGCCATGAAACGGGTCGGTTTAGCAGATCGTATGGATCACAAACCCAATGAAATGTCCGGTGGTCAGAAGCAAAGGGTGGCCATAGCCAGAGCTTTAGTTAATAAACCGGCAATCATATTATCGGATGAGCCTACAGGAAATCTGGATTCGGTTTCATCAGAAGAAATTATGGCAGAGTTTCAAAAACTTAATGAAGAAGGGGTCACAGTCATCATCGTTACCCATGAGCCGGATATTGCAGAGCATACCAAACGTGTTATAACGTTTGCTGACGGCTATTTAACCAGCGACCGCTTGGTTGAGAAACCGATACAAGCACTTGACATATTAAAACAAAAAGAAAAAGCGCTCAATGCGTCATTAAATGGAGGAAATAAGGATGAGAGATGAAGAAAACAAGGTAGACACAAATGAAGTGGAAGAAAACAAAGACATGTACGATATGAACGGTATGAACAATAGCAATGAGATGAACGAAAACGAAGAAATGGAAGAATTTGAAGGAGAAACATCCTCAGCCATAGTAAAGATGGCCAATATTATTTTTTCTCCGACAGAAGCTTTCAAAGCAATCAAAGCCAAACCTAATTGGTTAATCCCTTTATTAATAACAATGTTTGCCCCAGTTGTCTATTACTTAGTGTGTTGGGGACAGTTTGAAGTGAGCATGATAAAGGAAATCGAAAAACAGTTAGAGGGTAGCGGCCAAGTTATGACGGAAAGCATGATGGAATTGCCTTTAACCATAGCCAAAGTTTCAACCTTTGTTTTTACGCCTATTGGTGTGCTTATTGGCATGTTGTTTGTTGCATTTATTTATTTTGTAGTGGCTAAGATTGTAAAATCACCGGCCGGATTTAAGCAAATTTTTTCTATGACGGTCCATATTGGTATACTATCTGTTTTTACATGGTTGATTATGATGGTCATGACGCTAATTAAAGGAGAAATGCCAACAGTTGCGGTGACAAGTCTTTCTAGTTTACTTCCGGAGTCTATGGACGGCTCTATTTTGTCAGCTGTTTTGGCGCCAATTGAAGTCATTAGCCTTTGGAGTTTATACATTACTTTCGTAGGACTTAGAGTTGTGGCAAGTTTAAGCAAAAAAGCAGCAGGTATCATTGTAGGGTTGTCCTTTTTATTTGGGGCATCCATATCTGTCATTACCTTATTGCTGGCAAATATGGCATCATCGATGCAAATGTAAGGGGTTGAAGAATTGAAGAAAAAAATTGGGATAGCGGTTCTGATTATTGGCATTATTGCCATTATGATCATTTATAATTTGAATAAAGATAGAAGCGGTGAGGGTGGTTTCGGTGGCGGCAAGGCTCAAGAAGTCGAGGTCACAGCCTTACAACGTGATGATCTATTTTCAAGTATTCTTATAACAGGCACCGTTTTAGAGAGTAACAAATTGGAGGTTATCTCCAGCACACCTCTGCAGATTGAAGAAGTATTGGTTGAAGTTGGGGATCAAGTGACCACAGGGCAAGCGCTCTTTGTGGTGGATATGACCGATCTAGAGGCTGAGCTTAAACAGGCAATGCTTAATTATGAAATACAGACATTACAACTGGAGAAACTTCGTGGTTTATCATCTACATCAACAGCCACAAGTGGGGAAATAGCCTTAGAACTATCTAGACTTTCAGTAAGCACAGCAGAAAAATACTTAGAAGAACAACATGTTAATCTGGAAAGAAGTCGTATTCTATTTAGTGAAGGGTTTATTTCTGAAGAGGAATTTAAGACGATGAAAAAGGCTGTAGAAGAAGCGGAGAATCAACTGGCGACTTCTAAATTGAACTTGAAAAGAGCGGAGGATGATTTGTCAGCGCTGCTTGAAAGTAACCATCAAGCCAATCAGTCTACACAAATAGATGTGACGATTCAAGTGAAAAACCTTGAGAGCTTAGAAATGAATATAACCACCTTGGAGAATCAAATCAAAGAAATATCGGATTTAACCTATGCAATAGGTGATGGCATTGTGACAGAAGTACATATATCAGAAGGAGAGCAATCACCAACATTTGCACCGATGTTGACATTAATGGATATGAACAAGATGAAGGTGGCTGCAAATGTTAGGGAATATGATATCAAGGATATTATTTTAGGCCAAAAAGTCATCATCACAGGAGACGCCATATCACAATCCGCATCCATAGAAGGTGAAGTGTCTTTTATTGCGCCAAAAGCAGTTCAAGCCTTGGTGAATGGTAAAGAGGCAACAACAGTACCAATTGAAATTACTATAACAAAAGATATGAACCAGTTAAAGCCGGGCTATACAGCCGATTGTGAGATTACAACATCTTATAAGGAACAAGTGCTAGTGGCTTCTTATGACATGTTTAGAGATGATCGGGATAATAATAAGTTGGCTTATGTGGTTACGGAAAATGGCATTGTTGAAGAACGAATTGTCGTACTGGGGATAACGGCTGATTTTGATGCTGAGGTTTTGGAAGGGTTAGAGGAAGGTGAACTTGTTATTAACAATCCATCCCTCAGTCTAAAAGATGGTATGAAGGTGAAAGTGATCAATGACCTAGAGAAAGAAGGCATGTAGTATGCATTTGACAGAAAATTTCAAACAGGCTTTCTTAAGTTTGACCACCAATAAACTTCGTTCTATTTTAACCATGCTTGGTATTATTATGGGTGTTTTTTCCATTGTTGCTATTATGGCCATTAGTAATGCTACCAAGGTGTACATATCCTCGGAATTGGGTAAACTGGGTGCAAACACCATCATCATTCAAGCGACAGGCACGAACTTGGAAGACAGAGACCGATTGACTTTGAAGGATATGGATAGTATTGTTCGAGGTGTAGATGAAGTTGAGAACATTACAGCTGCAGCAACCTTTTTTTCCAGCATTCGTATGGAGGAAGGGAATCGTGATGCCATGATCGCAGGTGCCACATCTCAATACACCAGTTTCCAAACCATTGACTTGTTAGAGGGAAGATTTATATCCGGATCGGATGTGGAAGGGCAAAGAAGGGTCATTATTGTTCCGGATACTTTTGCCAGACAATATTTCAACAGGACAGACATTCTTGGTGAAGAGGTCAGATTGACGAATTATTATGGTGATATTATGAAGTTGAAAGTAATTGGTGTCTTAAATACAGAGGATGACTTGTTCTCGTCTTTACTAGAAGGTATTGAGTTTCCTGTTGAAGTAATTGCACCTATTACCACTATGCAAACATTTTTTGGGACAGAACATGTAGATCAGATTCAGGTCTCCATTGATCCGGAGGCGAACCTTGCTTCAGCAGGTAGTCGTATCATAAAGCTATTGGAATTTGTACATGATAACCAGGATAAATATTTGGCTACAAGCGTAGAAGATATACAAAAATCAGTTAGTGGTATATTAAACGTTATATCTATGGTATTGCTCGTTATTGCCATCATAACCTTGATTGTTGGTGGCATTGGTATTATTAATATACTATTGGTTTCAGTAACGGAGCGTATAAGGGAAATCGGAATACGAAAAGCTATTGGCGCTAAAAAAAGAGATATTGTACTACAGTTTCTGACGGAATCTATATTGATGACGGGTTTTAGCGGTCTGATTGGTATTCTTTTAGGTGTTTTAACCGGTGCGATTATATCCAGTGTAATCAAGATACCACCGGTAGTGGATATTAAAACCACAGTAATTGCTTTTGTTGGATCTATTCTATTAGGTATAATTTTTGGTGTGTACCCGGCAAAAAAAGCAGCAGACCTAGACCCCATCGAATCCTTAAGGTATGAATAAAACATAAATTAATAGCTCAACTTTCCCAGACGAGTGGGTAAGTTGAGTTTATTAGTTGCCAAAAAAAATCTTAATCTATTAATATTTTGTGAAAAAGGTACGATATAGATAAGAGAATACAAATGATAATGGGGTGACACAATGTTTAGAGGTCTTTATACAGCTTATACAGGTATGAGAAGTCAACAAGAAAAGATGGATACCATCTCTAATAATCTTGCAAATGTGGATACTGCAGGCTACAAAAAAGATCAAGTTGTCTTAGCCTCGTTTAAGGAAATGTTGACCTTGAAAATAAATGATCCTGAAGTGCCCTATAGTAAATCTATCGGTAAGATGAGCCTTGGTGTCAAAACAGAAGAAATACATACTGACCATATGCAAGGTTCACTGAAACAGACCGATGAAAGTTTGAATGTAGCGTTACAAGGCCAAGGCATGATTAAAGTTGGACGTATGGATGAAGAAGGTAATATGATAGAAAGATATACCAGAGACGGCTCTTTTATGCTAGATCAAGAAGGACATCTGGTGACAAGCGAAGGTTTATTTGTTCTCGGTGAGGAAAATACGCGGCTAATTTTGGATCAACAAGATGTTCGAATCAACAAGGATGGCACCATATATTCTAATGAAGTGCGTATGGGTCAGATTCAAGTTGTGGGTATAGAAGACACAAAAACCCTTAGAAAAGAGGGTGGGAGCCTATATTTTGGTACTGATGCAACTGTAGAAACACCTTATGAAGGGACGATGGAACAAGGATTTTTAGAAAGTTCCAATGCCAACAGTATAGAAGAGATGATTAACATGATTAACGTGATGCGTACCTATGAATCCAATCAAAAAATCATTCAGACCTACGATGCGACCATGGAAAAAGTGGTTAACAATGTCGGTTCTATTAGATAATACTCAACGATCATCTGGGAATGCTGAGATAGTCAGGTAACCAGTCATGAATTTGCAAGATTCCGAAGGAGGTTAACATAATATGATGAGATCATTATGGACAGCTGCATCCGGTATGAAAACCCAGCAGGCAACCGTCGATAGTATTGCCAATAATTTATCAAATGTCAACACGGTAGGCTTTAAGAAAGAACGCTTAGAATTCAAATCTTTACTCTACGAAACCATGAAAAATGCCGGAGACACTGCAAATGGTGGAAGTCCGGTTAATCTTCAAGTAGGACATGGCGTACGAACGGTAGCATCTGTTAAGTCCTTCACCCAAGGCACTTTCGAACGTACAGAAGGCCCACTTGATTTTGCTATTGAGGGTGATGGCTTTTTCGCTCTGATGGACGTAAATGGGAATGAGATCTATACGAGAGATGGCAGCTTCAAAACATCTATTTTAGATGGGGAACTCATGTTAACCACTTCTACTGGCCGCCCTGTATTAGGTATAGACGGAGAGCCCATTGTATTTGATGAAACCATTGTTGCAGA
Organism: Petrocella sp. FN5; assembly: GCF_029210395.1. Classification (GTDB taxonomy): domain Bacteria; phylum Bacillota; class Clostridia; order Lachnospirales; family Vallitaleaceae; genus Petrocella. The sequence continues at coordinate 8,252 of NZ_JARGDP010000052.1, forward strand.
CAAACTGTCGGTAGATGAACGGGGTATTTTCTCGACGATTGTTGATGGTGACCGTGTCGAGCTTGGTATACAATTACAGGTGGTACAATTCCAGAATGCTCAAGGTCTTAAGACCATTGGTGGCGGTTTTTATGAACAGACAGTTGCCTCAGGGATTCCAATAGTAGAAGTAGATAATGAAGACATGGAAGGTAGCATGGTCGTTCAAGGAGCCTTAGAAGCATCTAATGTGCAGGCAGTTGAGGAAATGGTCAAACTCATTGTTGCCCAAAGGGCCTATGAGCTAAGTTCTAAAGCGATTCAGAGCTCAGATGAGATGTTGCAACGTGCCAATGAGTTGAAGCGGTAGGTGAAATAGATGGAAATAAGCGGACTGGGCAGTAGTTTTTTAAACACGTTAACAAGTGCAGAAACGGCAAAAAGCAAAGTCGAAAATGAAGGTTTTCAGAATATTATAAAAAGAGCCATGGAAAACAAGGATGATGAAGCACTTAAAGATGCTTGTGCAGAATTTGAATCCTATTATTTAAACAAAGTATTTACTGAAATGCGAAAATCCATACCCAAGTCCGGTCTTTATGAAGAAAGCCAAGGTCGAAAAATCTATGAAGACATGCTTTACGAAGCGTATTCTAAAGAGATATCCAAAGGACAAGGGGCTGGCATTAAAGATATGTTATATCAGCAATTAAAGAAGTAAGATTACTAATATGGGAATGAAGAAATAGGGCTGCGCTTCTTAGATAATAGGAAAGCAGTCTTTCTATTTGAATGCATTTCATGGTATAATACGAAAACAGATATTAACGACAAAAGGCTAGGAGAAAAGACAATGATCAAAATCATGGCGGTGATCATGGGTATACTCTATTATTCCACACAACTCTATAGTGGTATTCAATATGAGATTATAGAACGCGTGCATCCGCTGAAGCCCGAAGTGATTCGTATATTGGATATTGATATGAATAATGAGCAGATTCGAGTGGAAAATGGTTTGTCTTTTGGCGTCTTGTATGGTTTTGAAACCACTTCGACCATGGTCGAAGAGAATAAAGCTACAATGGGTGTCAACGGCATGTTCTACAATGACTTAGGTTTACCCTATGGCATAATGGTTCGTGACGGGAAGCCGATACGTGCTCAGTTTATTGGAACACCTACGGTTCTAATTGACTCAGATAACCAAGTATCTATTGCGAATGTGAGATTGAAAGCATTTGTGAACATTCAGAGTCAAAAGATTGAACTCTATGGCTTCAACGGCTTGGTTCCCGATGGGAAGTGGGTTCTGTTTGATGAGGTTTATGGCAAAACAACACGGGTTAGACGATTAAGCACCAATTATTTAATTCGTGAGAATCGTGTAGTGGAAATCATGGTAACGGATCAGCCGGTAGAATTAAAGGGTTGGGATCATGTTCTTACCTATGTAGGTGTCCATCAAGCCATCAAAATTGGAGATTCCTTTTCCTTAGAACTGGACTATGGGCTGGGAGATGTTAATGTTAAAGAAGCATTTGGTACTGGTGCCTGGTTAGTTAAGTATGGCATTAATGTAGCGAAGGATTATGAGCCATTCATGGGTTATACCACTGCGTATCAGCCGAGAACCTTAGTGGGTGTCACTAAAGACAACCATTTGATTTTTGCTGTTGTAGATGGACGTCTTAAAGGTGAAAGCCTAGGTATGACAGGTCAGGAGTCGGCTAAGCTAATGTTGGAGTTGGGTTGCATTCATGCAGCTTATTTGGACGGAGGGTCTTCTTCTACGATGGTTATTAGCAATAAAGTCATTAATGAACCATCAGGTGGAGAAGAAAGAGCAGTGGCCCATAGTATATTGATATATCATCATAAGAAATAAGTTAAAGTATTAGTCATAACGTAAAAAATATGTTATAATCGAGCCTGATTATTTTTCATGGCATTAAGAACCAGCGGATTTAAGAATAAAGAGGGAACATAATGATAAAAAATATAATTGGTGGTATGGCTATTGGAATAGCTAACATTATTCCAGGTGTCAGTGGTGGAACAATCATGGTGATTTTAGGGCTCTTTGATAAGATGATTGAGAGCGTATCTCGAATTTTCAAGATCAACAACCCACAAAGAAAGAATGATATTCTATTCTTATTACAAATATTATTAGGTGCTATTATTGGATTAATCACTTTTGCAAAAGTTATAGATTGGTTATTTGGCCACTATCCAATACATACTCTTTTTTGGTTTGCTGGTCTTATTGCTCTTAGCATTCCTTCTTTGATTAAGAAGGAATTAAAGGAACACCGTGTATCATGGGTTTTTGTTTCTATAGGCATGCTGGTTGTATTTGTAATGACTTACTTAAATCCGGGAGAAAAAGCATATCAAATAGATGTATTTCCAGAAATCACACTTTTTCTGATTATCAAATTATTACTGATCAGTATAGTTGTTGGAGGCACTATGCTCTTACCAGGGGTTAGTGGTTCAATGTTTTTACTAATTGTTGGTGAATACTATCTATTTAAATCATATGTAGCAGAGGTTTTATCCTTTGATTGGAACATCTTAATCCCACTAATTTTTGTAGGAATAGGTGTTATGCTAGGCATAATATTGAGTGCCAAGTTGGTGCAATATTATTTGAGAGAACATCGTCGAAATACAGTTAGTATCATCTTGGGACTCATTATTGCTTCAGCAATAGTGCTGATACCAAAGGATATCCAATATGATGTTACCTTAATGATTACATCGGCATTGGCCTTTCTTTTTGGTGCTATTGTCATTTTGAGTGTTGAAAAATTTTCATAGTACCAAAGAAGGTTAAAGCATCAAAACTAAGTTTTGACACCTTAACCAAGGAATAAATTCAGTTTTGACATCATAATCGTTTATTTGAAATTAGGAGGAAATATAATGACAAGAAGATTATTTACATCTGAGTCGGTTACAGAAGGACATCCGGACAAAGTCTGTGATCAAATATCAGATGCAGTACTAGACGCTATATTAGCACAAGACCCTAATGCGAGGGTGGCTTGTGAAACAGCCGTAACCACAGGTATGGTTTTGGTTATGGGAGAGATAACAACGGATTGTTACGTGGATATACCGAAAGTGGTACGTAATAAAGTACGAGAGATAGGCTATACAAGTGCCCATTATGGATTTGATGCAGAAACTTGTGCAGTCCTAGTCAGCATAGATGAGCAGTCCTCCGACATTGCTATGGGCGTTAATGAAGCCTTAGAAGTAAGAATGGGTGAAGAGGAAGAGGATGAAGGAACAGGTGCCGGTGACCAAGGTATGATGATTGGTTTTGCCTGTGATGAGACAGAAGAATTGATGCCATTGCCCATATCCTTAGCTCATAAATTAACTAAAAAGCTTTCAGATGTTCGTAAGTCAGGACTTCTTAAATATTTAAGACCGGATGGTAAATCACAAGTGACAATCGAATATATTGATGATCAACCGGTGAGAGTGGATACAATCGTCATTTCTACTCAACATGATGAAGAAGTAACACAAGCTCAGATCAAAGAAGATTTGATAAGAGAAGTGGTACATGCGGTTGTACCGGAGGCACTGCTGGATGACAAGACCAAGTTCTTTATTAACCCTACCGGCCGATTTGTAATTGGTGGACCTCAAGGCGATTCAGGATTAACAGGGCGTAAGATTATCGTGGATACTTATGGCGGTTATGCCAGTCATGGCGGTGGCGCTTTCTCAGGAAAAGACCCAACCAAAGTGGACCGATCCGCCGCTTATGCAGCCCGTTATGTGGCTAAAAATATCGTTGCAGCCGGTATTGCCAAAAAATGTGAAATAGAATTGGCCTACGCCATTGGTGTTGCCCACCCTGTATCCATATATGTGAACAGTCACGGCACAGGTATCATCACCGATGAAGCCATCACAGCACTTATTGAAGCACATTTTGATCTAAGACCGGCAGCGATTATTAAGAGTCTAGGACTAAGACGACCCATATACGCTCAAACTGCTGCCTACGGACATTTTGGTCGTACGGACATTGATGTACCATGGGAAAAGACAGACAAGGCGGCTATGTTAAAAGCTGCCATTAACCAATAAACCAAATTCTACCAAAAAGGCTGACTCATATCTGAGACAGTCTTTTTTTGCGCATACCATTATATTCATAGACCTTCAAACCAAACATATGGTAGAATGAATGGATGTGAAAGTATTAAAAGAGGTGACTGTATGGAAAGAATTGAAGGCACAGTAGAAGATATCATATATCGCAATGAAGACAATGGTTACACTGTGCTAACAGTTGCAACCAAAGATGATGAAATGACGGTTGTAGGGCTTATGTATGGTATCACAGTAGGAGAACATATCATAGCTGAAGGCGAATACACCTCCCATAACATCTATGGGAGACAACTTCAGGTGACCCATATAGAGACCAATATGCCAGGGGAAGCAGCGGCGATTGAGAGATACTTAGGCTCAGGAGCCATTAAGGGCATTGGTCCTTCATTAGCCACGAAGATTGTAGAACGTTTCAAGGAAGATACATTTTTTACTATTGAAAATGAACCGTTAAAGTTGGCTGAGATTAAAGGCATCAGTGAAAAAATGGCTCAAAACATTGCGTCCATTTTCTATGAACAAAGAAACATGCGACAAGTTGTTATATTTTTACAAGAGTATGGTTTGTCATTAACGTATGCTCTAAAGATTTTTGGTGAATATAAGGAAAGAACCTATGACATTGTCAAAAAAAATCCATATGTATTAGCGGAAGACATACAAGGCATATCTTTTAGGATGGCTGACGACATTGCTGAGAAGATTGGCATTGAAAAAACCTCTGATTTCAGAATGATGGCGGCAATCAAGCATGTCTTGATACGAAGTACGCTTGATGGGCATACCTATCTTGAAAGAGAACGGCTTATTGAGCTGACAACTGAGCTATTGATTATTGAAGTACTTGACTTTGATCATGCATTTATGAACTTACAGCTTAATGGGCATATCATGATTGAGGAGCTTGAAGGAAAAGTGTGTATTTTCCTGACATCATTTGACAATATGGAAAAGTACATTGCTGCGAAACTATTTGAATTGACCCATGTCAGTCTGGAACAACATGATTATACAGATCAAGAAGTTGAGCATATAGAAAAAGAGATGGGTATTTGCTTCGATGAAAATCAAAAGAATGCCATCACCCAAGCATTGACCTGTGGCACCTTGGTCATAACCGGTGGTCCCGGTACAGGAAAAACTACAACTCTAAATGCTATTATTAAACTTTTTGAGGAAAGAAGGCAAGAAGTACTGCTGGCAGCGCCTACAGGAAGAGCTGCAAAACGTATGTCTGAGACCACTGGCCTAAGTGCAAAAACCATTCATCGTCTACTGGAAATTAGCGGAGGTGCTGAGGGACACCAGAGATTTGAACGTAATGAAGACTACCCTATTGAAGCAGATGTCATCATCATCGATGAGACCTCTATGATGGATACTGTACTTACCTATCACCTTCTTAAGGCCATCGTTCCGGGTACCAGGGTCATTTTTGTTGGTGATCAGGACCAACTACCATCTGTAGGCCCCGGTAATGTATTAAAAGATATTATTCATTCAGGTTATATCCACACCGTTAAACTTGAGCAGATTTTTAGACAGGCAGGAGAAAGTCATATTGTCGTCAACGCACATAAAATCAATTCAGGTGAAATGATTGACCTAGCAAATAATACCAAGGATTTCTTTTTTGTCAGACGACAAGATCCAAGGCATGTAATTGGAGAGATTATTACATTAATCAAGTCCAGATTACCCAAATTCGCAGAACTTGAGAGTTCAGAAGGTATTCAGATCCTGACCCCCACCCGTAAAGGGATGCTGGGTGTGGATAATTTGAATTTGGAGCTTCAAAAAAACCTCAACCCACCATCTAAAGACAAAACAGAAAAAACATATGGCACCCGTTTGTTTAGAGAAGGTGATAAAGTGATGCAGATTAAAAACAACTATAACATCAGTTGGCGCATTATGAGCGATTATGGCTTTACAGTAGATGAAGGTTTAGGTGTCTTTAACGGTGACATGGGTCAAATCGTAGAAATTAATCTCTATACAGAAAAGATAAAAGTTCTCTTTGATGATGACCGAATGGTTTACTATGAGTTTAAAGGGTTAGATGAGTTGGATCTAGCCTATGCAGTGACCATCCATAAGTCTCAAGGTAGTGAGTACCCTATTGTTATTATGCCAATGTTTAAAGGACCGGCATTGTTGTTAAACAGGAATCTATTGTATACAGGTATTACCAGAGCTAAAAGATATGTGGTTTTGGTGGGCGATGAACAGGTCGTCACTCAAATGATTCAGAATAAAAGAGAGATGCTTAGGAATTCGGCGTTAAAACAACGTCTATTGGAGGTGTTTTCTGTAAAATGAAAGGGTTAGTGTTGGACCTATGGAAGCATCTGCTGGCGTTGGTGTATCCAAATTTTTGCCTTTTATGTGAAGAAACCCTAGACTATAGTAATGACAAAGCCTTATGTCCACATTGTGAAAGTGCACATCCTCACCTAAGAGAAGATCTTTGTGAACTATGTGGGAAACCCTTAGCGGATCCTTTCGATTCAAGATGTTTTGATTGTGGAAAAAGACCACATTTTTATGAAGAAGGCCGTAGTATATGGGTATATGAAGGCTTGGTTAAGCAAAGTATTTACGACTACAAATACAAAAAAAGAAAAGAATATGGCTTATTGTTTGCTAAAGAATTGATTAGGTATTATAATGAAACTATTAGATGGGAAGTGGATATGGTATTACCTATACCTTTACATAAGCATCGGTTAAGAGAACGTGGCTTCAACCAAACCGAACTTATGGTTAAGCATTTTGCAAAAAGTTTTGACTTGCAGATGGGAGGGAAAAAGGTTTTATGGCGCAATAAACCAACAGAGCCTCAAAAAACCTTATCAGATAAGGGGAGATGGGATAATATGCAGGATGCTTTTTTTGCAAGCAAAGCACATGTTGAAGGTAAGACAATCCTACTCATTGATGATATTTATACGACAGGCTCAACCATGGATGCTTGTGCCAAAGTATTAAAGATTCAAGGTGCAAAAGCGGTCTACTGTTTATCCATAGCTATTGGGAGAGGGATGTAGAATAGGCCTAATACACCTGTAATAATTCATGAATCATGGAGGTGTTAGAATGAATGTAAAAAATTGTGTTAAGTGTGGCAAGATTTTTAATTATTTAAGTGGTAGGCCGATTTGTCCTTCTTGTGTTAAGAATCTAGAAGAGGAGTTCAAAACAGTTAGAACTTATGTAAAACGCAATCCAGATGCATCCATTGCAGAAGTGGCAGAGGTTAATGAAGTGGACATCAAGCAGATTAAGCAGTGGATCAGAGAAGAAAAACTTTCTTTTTCCAAAGACTCCGCTGTCGGTATTGACTGTGAAGTCTGTGGTGTGACCATTAAGACCGGACGTTTTTGCGATACTTGTAAAAAAACCGTTACCAATGATTTGAACAATGCTTATGATCGACCTAAAAAGGTGGAGGAAAACCCCTTTGCCAATCAGAAAAAGGAAACGAAAATGCGCTTTATGAATAAAGATCGATAAAAAGAAGTAACCTCAAGCAACCTCTAAATGATATTAGAGGTTGCTTTTTTAATTTTTATAAAAATTAACTTAATGAACCATGAAGAGATGCCGATAAATAAAGTGAGATAAAAACAAAGGTGGTGAAGGATATGAGAATCAACGGTATACAAGGGGTGAATCAAGCTTACAAACCTAATAAGGCACAAAAAGCCTATGGTTCATCATCGGTCGCAGCAGGTAAGGATACTTTGGCGTTGTCGGATTTTGCAAAGGAATTATCCGTAGCAAAAGCGGCGGTTAGTAAGACACCGGATGTGCGACAAGCAAAAGTAGATGAGATTAAACAACAAATGGAAGCCGGTACTTATAACATAACGGCAGCTCAAGTTGCAGACAAGATCATCGCTCAACTCTAATCCATATTATTCGTAAGAAGATGACAGTCATACGAGTAAGTAAGGCGTATTTTTGATATCCGAATTGCGAATACTATGGGTTATACTTTTTACCCAGGCATAGACATGCCGCATACTTACACAGAAGGGATCTATCATTTAGATGGCAAGTTTAATAGAAGATCTAATAGGAATACTAGAGGAAGAAACAGGATGTTATAAACTTCTACTTGAAGTGGCGAATAATAAAAAGGATGTTATTATTAATGGGGATTTGCCCGGCCTACAGGAACTGACGAAACAAGAGCAAGAACTGGCTGGGCTACTTTTGCGTCTTGAGAAGAAAAGAATAAGTGTTATTGAGGATATATGTTTGGTCACCAATAAAGTACCGGGTGAAATGACTGTAGCCAAGCTGATTGAACTCCTAGAAGGTCAAAAAGAAGAACAAGGTAAGTTAATAGTAGCCACAAAGCATTTGACAGAAGTTATTGAACCGCTAAGAGACATGAACAAGATGAACGAGCAGCTTATTGGACAATCTCTTGAATTTGTTGAGTTCACTATGAATGCCATACAAAGCAGTAAAGAGCCCATTACCAGTAATAGTTATAAACCAAAGGGCAAAGGCTACCAGCAAAACAACAGCACGAATTTCTTTGATGCCAAACAATAAAGCAAAATAATAATTCGAAAGTATATAGGAGGTGACGCGCATGTCATCCATTAGCAGCTTATCTACCGCATTATCTGCTCTAAGGGCAAGTGAGTCAGCCCTTAACACAACAGCACATAACTTGACCAACGTTAATACAGATGGTTATGTTAGACAACAGGTACTAATCAAGGAAAGTAACTACATTCATATAGGAAAAAATGGTACATCAACCATGAGTGTTGGCCTTGGCGCAGACATACAGTCCATTCGTCAAGTTAGAGATATATTTCTGGATCAATCTTATAGAGAAGAATCCGGAAGACAAGGCTTTTACGAAGCAACAGCCACAGCGATTAATGAAATAGAAACCATACTTGGTGAAACAGAAGGTGAATCTTTTTCTAAGATTCTGGATGATTTATGGATTTCAATTAATGAGTTGTCCAAGCATCCGGATGGATTGGAGACACGAGGCTCTTTTGTTCAAAATGCTGTTATATTTGTTGAAAAATCTAATCTAATTATGAATCAACTCAATGACTATCAAAGAAATGTGAATACAGAGATTACGGATCAGATCAATCGGATCAACACCATTGGAAAAGAAATGAATATGTTAAATGACACTATATCCAAAGCGGAACTGGCAGGTGGGAATGCCAATGACTTTCGGGACCTTAGAAATAAGCTTTTAGATGAGCTGTCAACCATGGTGAGTGTAAAGTATAGAGAAGATAAAGATGGTGCATTATTAGTCAGTGTGGAGAATGTTCCATTCGTGATTAAAGGTGATTATGTACCTATGGGTACCATGCAAGCAGAACCATTTAGCATGCTAATTCGCCCCAGTTGGCCCCATTTAAATGAACCGGTATTTAACTTTGATAATCCGATAGGTCCCGAGTATGATAACGATGTGGGCAAACTAAAAGGATTGATATTGGCGCGCGGCACCAGAAGTGCGAATTACTTAGATCTTAACGATGTGAATGTATATAATGATGAGATCAAAAAATCCGCCATCATGTCTGCACAAGCTCAATTTGATAATTTGATTCATGGTATTGTCACCATGATTAATGATACAGTTTCTCCGAATCTACCGGGTCCACCTCAGGAACTTGACACGGATAATGCACCCTTTGGCTTAAACGGCACACAGGGTGATGAGATATTTTCAAGAAGATTTATGCCAAGGTATGACGCACTGGGGAATTACAATGAAGAAGACTCTGCCAACCAATATTCCCTCTATTCAGCAGGCAATTTAAGGATTAACCCGGATATTCTAGCCGATTACAATCGAATTGCACTGAGTCAGAATCTAGGTTATGACGGTGACAGTCAAGTGGCTTCAAGATTACTTGAACAATGGGATGCAAGTTTTAGCACCTTAGAGCCGGGTACGACCGGTGCCATGACTTTTAGAGAATATTATACCGGCTTTGTAGGTAATCTAGGTAACCTAGGTTATACAGCTAAAAATCAGACGAAAAATCAACAATTGATGGCAACCCAGATTGACAATCAAAGAAAGGCACTTACAGGTGTTTCTTCAGATGAAGAATTAGGGAATATGATGAAATATCAACATGCCTATAATGCCGCAGCGAGGGTTGTAACAACCGTCGACAGAATGATTGAACAAGTGGTTACTTCAATGGGCATCGTCGGCAGATAATAAATTAAATGAATATA
>NZ_JARGDP010000053.1 GCF_029210395.1 Petrocella sp. FN5
TAAAAAAAAGAGCCAAGCAAAAAAGCCTGGATCCTCCCCTTATGTAACCGTCGATAAAGCCACATCATATTTTTTTCTAAAATCTTCACCCTGTCGCCTATCCATATAATAACAACTGTTACTAAATGTTTTGGCATATTTTTTTACCTCTGCACAAATATCAGCAATCACTTCATACCGTGTCGTTTCCGGATGTTCAATAAGACGTACACCAGCAAGACTGATGGTCATAATCGGATACTTTTGAATGGCATTGAGCCGATCCTTTGAAATAATATACCCAGAAGCTTTGTCTTCTTCACAATAATGTTGCCTTATTTTCTGATCAAAATTATAAATGATATTTTTAGCAATTTCCTTCGCTTCATCAGCCGATGCGACGAAAACAAAATCATCTCCACCAATATGACCTAGGAAGGTATCCCCTAAGGCTTCACTTAATGCCGATGCAATTACCCCGCCTGTAAACTTAATGATTTCGTCACCACGCCCAAAACCATATTTGTCATTATAGGACTTAAAATTATCTAAATCCGCATAAACCACGACATCGTCTTTCCTGTTTTTTAACGCATTGGTTATATACCTGCTAATCGCCATATTACCTGGTAAACCCGTATTAGGATTCATTTCTTTTGCATAATGGGCCTTTTCTTCTAATAGAAGTAAAGAATGGTAAATCTTAATATAATTGTTGATTTTTGCTGTAACCAGATGCTCGCTAATTGGCTTAATCATAAAATCAATTGCACCGAGTTCTAAAGCTAGACAAGGCTCAACATCTTCTGTAATCTCTGCCACCAATACCACTGGGATTCTTTCCGTTTTGTAGAAGGATTTTAAAGTTCTTAGTAAATCATATCCTGATACCTCATCCATTTCCGCATCCAAGATAATCAAATCCGGGTGGTGAATGGATACTAAGGAAAAAACCTCTCTAGGATCATGGTTTCGTATGATGTTAAAAGCACTTAAATCGTGCTTGCTAATACATGAACGTAAAGTCCTTTTTTCTGTAATTAGAATTGTAGGTTTTCTATTATCGTTCACGGCATCACACCTTTCAAAGTTTTCTCATAAGTATATCGACCTATTTTTAGTACTTCTTAACTAGCTTGGTACGCTTTCCCAGTCCTTCAAAAATCTTTCAATCCCAGCATCCGTTAATGGATGTAATAAGGCTTTTTTAATAACATCATATGGTATGGTTGCTATATGTGCACCTGCTTTTGCTGCTTGCATGATATGTAGGGGGCCTCTGATGCTTGCTGCTATAATTTCTGTATCTAGACCATGAATGTCAAAGATTTGTACAATGTCTTCAATGAGGATCATACCATCTTGTGATATGTCATCCACCCGTCCCACAAAAGGACTGACATAAGTTGCACCTGCCCTTGCTGCCATCAGTGCTTGGTTTGCAGAGAATATAAGTGTTACATTGGTTTTTATGTTTTCTTTGGAGAACTGGCTAACCGCTTTTAGACCTTCTAAAGTAATAGGTACTTTAATGACAATGTTAGGATGTATTTTTGCTAATTCTCTACCTTCTTCAATCATACCTTCTGCCTTTAAGCTGATGACTTCCGCACTAATGGGCCCATCTACAATGGTGACGATTTCATGAACCACATCCTTGAATTTTTTGCCTTCTCTGGCAATCAAAGACGGATTGGTTGTCACGCCTGATAAAATACCTAAGGCATTGGCTTCTCTTATTTCATTGACGTTTGCTGTATCTATAAATATCTTCATATTACACCTCTAGCTCTCTATAAATTGATGGTTTATTTTACTCATATTATGAATGGTTATAGCGTCATAACTTACAATTAAACTTTTACTATCTTTAATTATAAACATGCTTTCAAAGTTTTTCAACCTTTATTACTGACTTTGATGGCGTTAAATATTGGAAGGTTCGGATTGTCTAACATTAAGTCCAAAAGCTCCAAAACTTTTTTCAGAAAAATACGTACAGTTATGGTACTTCCTTCTATTGTCTTTGAAGCCTCAAGCTTAGCAAGATTTGCTATATTCATGGCATTTACCACATACTCATAAGCATAGCTTTTTGAATGTAACTCTACCATTTTAATGGCAAGAGCTTCATAATCTTCTCCGTTTAATGCTTGAATCTGCAGTATAGGCTGTCTGACATTGGTGAGACTCGAAGGACCTTGCACACTGCTTCCTATTCTCTGATTAAGTGCCTTATAACTTTTGATGCCCTTCTCTTCGTCATCAAAAAACTCATCTGTGCCTGCAAAAACAAAACCTGCATAATCCAATAAACCGGCTCCGGCTGAATCCATTAATTGTCGAATATTGGTATATGCTTTAAGCCTAGTATCCACTCTTTGTTGCATAATGATTTCTGCTTCATCAAAAGTAATGATTAATCCTTTATAACCCAATAAATGAATGAGCTTAGAAAAACCACTCAATATATCAAGTGCATTGTCTCCATCTACAGAGCCTTTGACATTTAACCTTCGTTTAAGCTGATAAGCTATGTTTTTATCGCCTTTTATCCAAGCTGCAGCTATGGTTGAAAGTTCATAGTCTCTGCTAATCAAAGCTCTAATATATATTAATAGCACACTTGAAAAAGAGCTGTTATAATCACTTAAAGCTTTTATGACATTGTAAATATTCTGGGATGCCTTCCTTGCATCCCCGCTGGATTTTAGCCCCTCTATCCATTTTTCAAATATCATTTCAAAACTAGTACTGGTTTCTTCTTCTGTCCTCACCAATAGATGATTCATAATATTAGCATAAACACCTTCAAGCTTTGAAAAACCAAAACCACTATGTATCGGTACATTGGCAATAATAAAACCTTGATCGAGTGCTTTTTCAGTCAAATATTTCATCATAAAGGTTTTACCTGAACCATAGGCACCTCGAATAAATTTAACCCTGCCTTCACCCTCTTCAACACTCAGCATGAAGTCTTCTAGCTCACTTTTCTCCCGGTCTCTTCCCACCATGAAATCATCAATACTTGTTCCGGGTATGACACCCATCCGAAGCGCATTTAGAACCTTATCCACTTCTTTCATAATGTCTCCTACTCCTCATACATTTTTCCTCGTTCTATAAATCCAATAACTTCCCCTAGTTTTTTTATTATGCTTTGGCCATTGGTCAACTCAACTAAGGCAAGGCGCAAGTCATTTTCGTTGGTTGTGTATAACTCGTAGTAAACCTCTTCTTCATATTGCGTATCTTTTACGACGATTGCTTCTTTTTGAATGTAATAATCCAACTTTCCTGCATATGTGTAAGGTACTCTTATCTTCAATAGACTATAAGTATCTTTACTTATGATTGCTACTTGATCAAGGGCTGTTTGCAGTGTTTTTGTGTAAGCTCTAACAAGACCACCTGTGCCAAGCTTCACACCACCAAAATAACGGGTCACCACTGCCACTACATTTACCAAGTCTTTGGTTCTTAACAAGTCTAGCATCGGCATACCCGCAGTTTGCGAGGGTTCACCATCATCACTGTACTTTTCAACCAATTGTGTTCCATTGATTCTATAGGCATAACAATTATGATTGGCATCCCTATGTTGTTTACTGATTGTTGTTATAATATTTTTTGCTTCTTCTTCGGAAGTTGCCTTAAGAATGTGGCCGACAAATCTAGATTTATGCTCGACCAACTCCTTGCTTGCTTCTTGCCTAATTGTTTTGTATACTTTCAGCATTTATATATCCTCAAAATGATATTTACCTTTACTATAGTATTCTATAATTTTGCACTTGTTCATGTTAGCATCAATTTCTTTACGGGTACAAATATTAGGATAAGTTTTGTCATTAATGGCACAAGCAATACCGCTTACAAGCTTAACCATACGTTCAAATTCGTATTTTCTTTTTATACCGATAACCACACCACCGGCTATGGCTTCTTTTACCCAATCAGTATCTTTTGTAGCCATACCCTCTAGTTTCCCCTTACATATTTTATTGCGAGATACACCTATAACCCCTTCTTCAGTAGGATAAAAAGCGTAATGAATCTTTTGTGTAATAAGAAATAAATGTAGCTGCTTAATTCGATGTTCTTCGTCTCCAAATATGCCAAGTGCTTCCATTTGACCATCATCTACAACCCAAGCATAAGGTTTTTTAGCTACGAAGTTCTCAACATCATTACCTTCAACGGATAGAACCACGCGTTTTCCTTCTTTTTTTACCAAATCCATTGTATCAATCATGATGGACATGGCCATACTGTCTAGGGTATCTCCATTAATCAATATGATATCAGCATCCTTCATTTGTCCAATTAACTTATGTTTGAAGTTTTTTGCGTCGTTTTGGGTCAATTGATGAGAGTGGTCAATGAATCTTGTGTCCGGTTGTCCTTCCATCCTAATCAGGAAAATAGATTCCATTTCTTTATCTTTTAGAACAAAGTTTGATTTGATTCGATTCTTATCTAAAAAATTCTTAATATAGCGTCCACCAATACCACCGGCAAAACCCATAACATAGGGATCTCCTTGTAAAAGACGCATGATGTAAGCAGAATACACACTGCTTCGCCCAATCATCAACTGATAGTCTAAGACGCTATGTTCCTCGCCTATGACCAATTGATCAACTGTTATTCTTTTTTCTATACCTGGATTCAGTGCTATGGTAATAATCATATATCCTCCTACCGACCTTTTTACAACCGGCTCATCTTTCCAATCATTTACTGCATATTATATCTATTATACGTTAGGTATCCCTTCATATCAAGCGTTAGCACTAAAAGTTATAAGAACTTATTATTTGAGATTTAAGCGACTTTGTCGTAGTTTGCATTCAAATAATTCTGGGCAGAAAAAAAGGATATCTAGGTCCAACCCAGATATCCTCCTTATGGTTTTGCTTTATTAACGCATCTTAGACTCTAAACAGCAAATCACTATACGTTGGGTATGGCCAGTAGTCTTGTGCAACCATCACTTCTAATTCGTCACATGGCTTTCTAAGGGCTGTCATCATTTCAAATACCTTGAACTTAAATGCGAAAGCGACTTCTTCTATATCCTCAATCAAATGTGTTTTTGCGACTTCTTCTTCTAAATCTACTAGTTTTTCTTGTACTTCGACTAAGAGTTCTGATATTTTGGTTAGAAGATTTTCTTGAACACTCACCTTCGCACTCGGTACAGCTGCTTTTATTGCATTGATGGAGTCAGCTAAGCTGGTGGCAAATTCAATCACTGAAGGCATGATTTCCTTCTTTGCCATCTCAATCATTGTAAGCGCTTCAATGTTTATGGTCTTTATATACTCTTCAAACATAATCTCCTGACGCGCGGTGATTTCACCTTTGAAAAACACGCCATGTCTTAAGAACAGATCCACATATTCAGGATTATCAAAGACTTTAATGGCTTCGACTGCCGTTTTTATATTTGGTAGGCCACGTCTTTCTGCTTCTTCTAACCAGTCTTCAGAGTACCCGTCACCATTAAATATGATTCTACTATGTGCTTTTATCAAACGTTCTATAATTGTTTTTAATGTAGCGTTGAAATCTTCTGCAACTTCCAACTCGTCGGCAATCTCTTTTAACATCTCAGCAACAATTGTATTTAGAACAATGTTTGGACCTGATACAGATGAAGAGGATCCAACCATTCTAAATTCAAATTTGTTACCTGTAAAGGCAAATGGTGATGTTCTATTTCTATCTGTAACATCTTTTGCAAATTTTGGTAATGTTGTTACACCAAGATCCATTGCGCTGGCCTTTGTTGAAGAAGTTAAAGCACCTTCTTTAATCTGTTCAATAATGGCATTAAGCTGCTCACCAAGGAAAATAGAAATAACCGCCGGTGGTGCTTCATTTGCACCTAGTCTATGATCATTACCAGGAGATGCCGCTGAAAGTCTTAAAAGTGGCGCATATTTATCAACAGCCGCGATGGTTGCAACTAGGAAGGTTAAAAATTGTGCATTTTCATGAGGCGTTTCTCCAGGTTCAAGTAAATTGGCCTTTTCAGTACTGATGGACCAGTTGTTATGCTTACCTGATCCATTTACACCTGCAAAAGGTTTTTCATGTAATAGACAAGCCAAATCATGTCTGTTAGCCACTTTAATTAGGGTGTCCATAACCAACTGATTATGATCTGTTGCAATATTGGTTGTAGAATATATTGGTGCCATTTCATGTTGTGCGGGGGCCACTTCATTATGTTTAGTTTTAGATGATATGCCAAGTTTCCATAGCTCTAAATCAAACTCCTTCATGAAATTTGATACACGTTCCTTAATACTACCAAAATAATGGTCATCCAGTTCCTGTCCCTTAGGCGGCATTGCACCAAACAACGTTCTTCCTGAAAAAATTAAATCTTTTCTAAGTTGATACAGCTTTTTATCTAATAAGAAGTACTCTTGTTCCGGACCAACGGTTGATGTAACTTTATTGGTTTCAGTATCTCCAAATAATCTAAGAATTCTAACCGCTTGTTTGGAAACGGCTTGCATAGACCTAAGCAGTGGTGTTTTTTTATCCAAAGCTTCGCCTGTATATGAACAAAACGCCGTTGGTATGCATAGTGTATCGTCTTTTAAAAACGCAGGTGATGTCGCATCCCATGCGGTATATCCTCTAGCTTCAAAAGTAGCTCTTAACCCACCATTAGGAAAAGATGAGGCATCCGGCTCTCCTTGAATCAATTGCTTCCCGCTAAACTCCATAATCACCTTACCGTCACCTGTGGGTTCTATAAATGAGTCATGCTTTTCCGCAGTTTTTCCGGTCATTGGTTGAAACCAATGTGTATAATGGGTTGCGCCTTTTTCAACTGCCCAATCTTTCATTGCATTGGCGACAACTTCTGCCACTTCCGGTGCAAGTTCTTCACCAAGAATCATGGTTTTTTTCAAAGCTTTAAAAGTATCCTTAGGCAATCTTTCTTTCATAACTGACTCGCTAAATACATTCGTTCCAAATAAATGTGTTACATTTTCCATCCTATTATTCCTCCTTTGAAATCTCTGTTTCGTCTTTTTAAATATCAAAAAAGCGCACCCAATAAACTTGAGAACGCCTTTGCTCTTAAGAGATAAACCTATATTGTGAAAACTTAATCATAATTTGTTATGCTTATACTATAACATATGTCTGTATTAAATGCAAGATTAAAAACGTCATAAATTATAATTCGGAATATTCTGATATTTCACTTATGTATCAAAAAGTCAAAAGAAAATGACATTCAATACTATGGTCAAGGCGTAACCCACTATACTATTAACATATTAACCTTCATACATTAGTATAATGGCTTCTGCTATTTTTATTTTTGATATACCCTTATCCATGCTTTGTTTTTGGATACGTCTATGAGCTTCCTCTTCCGTCAAGTTCATATTCTCAATTAATAATTGTTTGGCTTTAGCTATAAGAACCTCGGCATTTGTTTTAGTCTTTAGATGATTCAATTGCTTTTCAAGCATTTCAATACTTTTTGAAGTCTTAACCAATAGATCAACCGTTCCAATTAACATCTGCTTATTACAAGGCTTGATTAATGGTACAAAAGTTGGTTCTTGACTCAAATTAATGAAATGCTCCATTTCTCCATGACTAATCAGAGCTATAACCGGACACAATCTTTCGCCAATGATAATCTCCGATAGCTCATGACCATTCATACCCTTTAATTTATAGTCCACAATAGCAAGATCCGGATAAACCGTATGCACTTTTCTTAATAAGTCATGTCCACTTGTCGCTTCACCTATGACACTCAAACCATTTTCAATAAGGAACAGACTCAGTTGCTTTATAATTTTTTCATTTGATGACCCTATTATGACCCGAGTACTCATTACATCATCCTCTACTACCTATGCCGTATATCGATATGAACTATTATCTTATGACACCCTAATCTTAATGACTAATATCTTGATGTGTATGTATCGACTTCCCATGCATGTACTTGTTTTTGATATGCATCCCATTCAAATCCTTTGGCTTTGATATAACTGTCATATACGTTACCAAGCGCTTCCTTTATGACTTGATCTTTTGACAACTCAACAATTGCCTCCTTTAAATCACTAGGCAAAGTATCTTCTGACAATATGTTGGATATGGCTCTAAGTTGATCTGAGTTCATCATTTCAGGTGGCATGATTTCATTTTTTATCCCATCCAACCCTGCTTTCAATATGACTGCCAAAGCTAAGTAGGGGTTACATGAAGGGTCTGGGCTTCTTAATTCCAATATTGCTTCCTCGCCTCTTATTGTGGGAATTCTAACTAAAGGACTCAAGTTAGAGGTCGACCAGCCTATATGCACCGGCGCTTCAAAGCCTGGTACTAAACGCTTATATGAATTAACCGTCGGATTGGTGATAGCTGTTATTGCTTTTGCATGGGCAAGTAAACCACCTAGAAAATAATAGGCTGTTTTAGATAGTTTTAATGGATCGTTTTCATCATAAAATGCATTTTTACCTTTTTGATTTGAAAGCTTCATATTGATGTGCATACCCGATCCATTAATATGACTTAATGGTTTTGGCATAAAAGTGGCATGTAAACCGTGTTTTTGAGCAACAACCTTTACAACCAATTTAAAAGTAACTATTTGATCTGCCATCATAATGGCATCTGCCGACTCAAAATCAATCTCATGTTGTCCTGGTGCGTCTTCATGATGGCTTGCTCGAATCTTAAAACCCATTTCTTCTAAGGTTAAAACCATGTCCCTACGAACATTTTCTCCCAAATCCATAGGTCCAAGATCAAAATAGCCCGCTTTATCATGGGTTATCGTCGTTGGATCTCCATTCTCATCGGTGTGAAACAAAAAGAATTCAAATTCTGGTCTTAAATCAAATGCATACCCCAGAGCACCTGCTTCAGCTATTGCATGCTTAAGTACGCCTCTTGGATCGTCTCCATAAGGTTCTCCGGTTGTTTTGTAGATGTCACAAATTAATCTAGCCACTTTGCTTTGATGGGTTCTCCATGGAAAACTTACAAATGTATCCAAATCAGGAATTAAATACATATCTGATTCTTCCATCCTAACAAAGCCGGATATGGATGAGCCATCGAACATAATCTCTCCATTCAATGCTTTATCAAGTTGATCTACTGTAATTGCAACATTTTTTAATGAGCCTAAAATATCAACAAACTGTAAACGAATAAACTTAATATCTTCTTCCGCCACTATTCTATGAATGTCTGCTTTCGAATATTTTTTACTTTCCACCATATACCGCCTCCTAGATTCATGATTTGATTGGAAAAAGGCGCATCTATTGTGTTCACCACTATAGAAACGCCTTTGTTTCATGCTTTATTACATATTAATGTATCCTTTTGACGCCTTAACCATCTACCTAAAAAATAAATTCCAAATCAGATAGTCGTCTTTCTATTTCATGCATAACCTTTTGTTCTTCGAATTCGTCTACCGCTAAGAACGTTACAGAGAACCTTACAAAGTTGCCTGCATCATCCCATGGCACTGTTGAAATTGATTTTTCTTTAATCAAGTACTGTGAAAAATCCTCTGCCGTTTTAAATTTAGGTCCATTTTTAACACCTTTTGGAATGGGTACGTACAAATAGAAAGACCCTTTAGGTTTAGTAGCCTTAAGTCCAATCTTATTTAATGTGGCAACCAACATATCGTGGCGTCTAGAGTATTTTGCACAAGTATACTCTGTTATGTTCGGATTCTCAAGCGCTGTAATACCCGCTTTTTGAATCGCTTTGAATTGACCCGAATCATTATTGTCCTTAACCGTTGCAAATGCAGCAACCGCTTTGGCATTCCCTACAACAAAAGCCATACGCCAACCTGTCATATTAAAAGCTTTTGATAATGAATGAATCTCAATCCCTACTTTTTTAGCACCTGGTACGTTAAGAAAACTTAGAGGTTTATTGCCATCAAACATCAATGCACCATAGGCTAAATCTGATACAACTAAAATATTATTAGCTTTTGCAAATTCAACCACCTTCTTGTAAAAAGCTTTGGTCGCTGTAGCACCCGTTGGATTATTCGGATAATTTAGGTACAATAGTTTTGCTTTCTTCAGTATTTCTTTTGGAATCGCATCCAAATCCGGTAAAAACTTATTTTCGGCCAATAATGGCATATTATAAACATCGCCACCCAGCCATTTGCTCATGGTGCCCATGACCGGATAACCCGGTACTGTCATGAGAGCAACATCGCCCGGGTTAATAAAAGCTTGTGCTACCATCGCTAAAGCCGGCTTAGAACCGATGGAATGATTCACTTCATCATCCGGATTTACTTTGATACCATAGATTTCTGCCATATATCTGGCCGCTGCTTCTTTAAACTCAGGTATACCATTGTCTGCATAGTCCCTATTTTCCCATTTTTGAGCTTCATCCGTTAATCTTTCTACAACCCGGTAATCCGCCATCGCATCCGGCTCACCAACACCCATATCAATAATCTCAACGTCAGGTCTATCAGCCATAGCTGCCTTTTTTGCTCTCTTGATTTTCTCGAACTTATAGATTACCGTACTTTTTCCAAATTGATTGCCACCTATTCTTTCTGCAATTAGGTTCTGTATAAATTGTTCTGCCATTGTTTTCCTCCTTATTCATTCATTAATATGTGACGTATTACCATATACCTTCAAAAACTGTTACGGCAGGCCCCGACATGAAAACATGATTGGTTTCTTTATCCCATTCAATGATGAGCTGTCCGCCTAGTAAGTCAACCGTTGCTTTTCTATTGGTTTTACCATTTAATACCGCTGCTACTAAAGTTGCACACGCACCTGTTCCGCAAGCCAATGTTTCACCTGATCCTCTTTCCCACACGCGCATTTCTATGTTGTTTTCATCTTTAACTCTTACAAACTCAACATTGATTTTTTGCGGGAATGTTTCATGTACTTCCAACTTTGGACCCAGTTCATGAACGTGACTGTCTGTTATTTCATCAACAAAAACAACTGCATGGGGATTACCCATGGATACACAAGTCATAGCATAGGCTTGATGATCAACGACTACCATTTCACCCACAACAGGCTCAAGGTCACTTACAACCGGTATTTCTTTTGCACTCAATATTGGCTCGCCCATGTCGACTTTTGCATAGGTTACATAGCCATTTTCCACTTTAAGTTCTAGCTTTTTAACGCCCGCTAAGGTTTCAATGGTCACCTCTTTGGATTCTGTCATCTTATTGTCATAGACATATTTTCCTACGCACCTAATAGCGTTTCCACACATCTCCGCTTCAGAACCGTCTGCATTAAACATACGCATTTTAAAATCTGATGTAATCGAAGGCAAAATCAAAACAATCCCATCTGATCCAACACCAAAATGCCGATTACTCATCTTGATTGATAGTGATTTTGGGTCTTCTACATTTTCAATAAATCCATTAATATAAACATAATCATTGCCACAACCATGCATTTTTGTAAACTTCATTTTATCACCTCTTAGCTTAGTGGTACTAATCAAAACTACTATTTTAACAGTATACAATAATTTTTATGATTATGCAACATTGTTGATAAAGCTCTATTATAAACGATTGTACCAAAAGTATTTCCTTAACACAACCTGATTTTTAAGTATACGCCTTAAAGCTATTGCGGTTTAATGGGTCTTAACGATTATGGTTGAACTTTTAATCCTATTATTAAATTTCTGCTAATTATTAAAAGACTCTTTCGTTCTACCCCTTAGTTTGGTATAATGTCAGAGTGAAAAGGAGGCATCATATATGAATTTTTCAAAGCATGCCAATCAAAAAAAAATACAAAAGCTCAATTCAAGATATACAAAAATCATGAAGCTTATGGGCACTTCTTCCATTCGAGTACTTTTTTTCAGCTTAATTCTAGTTGCAGTTCTAGGGATTTCAGGCGGTATCGGTGTGGCTAAAGCCATATTGGATGCGTCACCTGAACTTGATTATGATTCACTGGTACCTGTCGGCTATACTTCCTTCGTCCGAAACCAAGATGGTGTCATTTTACAAGAACTGTCTACAGGAGATGCAAATCGAATTTATGTTGAAATCGATGAGATTCCAAAACATGTACAAGATGCTTTTATTGTAATAGAAGATGAACGTTTCTATGAGCATAACGGTATCGACATGCGTGGTATTTTTAGGGCCATCTTCGTCAATCTAAAATCCGGCGACTTAAGTGAAGGTGCCAGCACAATCACCCAACAAGTTATAAAAAACAATGTTTTGTCCTCTGTGAAAAGTTTTGAACGTAAAATCCAAGAACAATACCTTGCCATCCAAGTCGAAAAAATATTAGACAAAGATAAAATATTAGAATTATATCTAAATACAGCCGGTCTTGGCAGAGGTACAAATGGCGTTCAGGCTGCTGCTGGGCGTTACTTCAATAAAGATGTCTCTGAACTGACTATAGCAGAGGCTGCTGTAATCGCTGGCATTACCCAACGTCCATCCGATTATGACCCCGTTACAAATCCTGAAAACAATCGCAATCGACAGCTTATTATTCTACAATACCTTTTAAATCAAGATAAAATCTCCAATGATGACTATCTTGAAGCAAAAGCAGAAAAGGTATATGACAAAATCCAAATCACCAATCAAGAATTTGAGACGAAGTCAGACTATTCCTATTTTGTTGACGAAGTTATACGTCGTGTAGCCTCAGACTTAGAAGTCCAAAAAGGTTATACAGCAACGCAAGCCATCAATCTTATCTATCGAGGTGGCCTTGATATTTATATCACTCAAGATCTCCGCCTACAAAATATCTTGGATGCATCCTTTGCCGATGAAAATAATTTTCCAACCATTCAAGATGATTACAATGTCAAGCTTATGTATACCGCTTCCATTCAAACAGATGCGGGCATTATACATCATTACGAAGAAAAGTTGCTTCAGTCAGACGAGGCAGCCCATGAACACATTGAGATCTTAAAAAATGAATGGGTTGGTGAAACCGATTCACTTATTTCTGATAATGCTCTATTCATCCCTCAACCTCAAGCTGCTATGGTTGTGATGGATTATCATACAGGTCAAGTTAAAGCGATAACAGGCGGCCGTGGCCAAAAAATAGGTAATCAAGTCCTTAATCGCGCAACCATGAGTAAGCGCCAACCCGGATCTACCTTCAAAATATTGGCCGCTTACCTTCCGGCCTTAGACACTATGGGTTTGACACTTGCAAAAGTATACGATGATGTTCCATATACCATACAAATCCCCGGTGCAGGATCTTACTCGCCGAAAAACTGGTATGATCATGCCGCATATAACTATTGGGGACTTTCCACCATTCGCGAAGGTATCCAATGGTCTATGAACTTATTGGCTGTCAAAACCATGAATGAAATTGGTATTCAAACTGGTTTTGATTATTTGAAGAATCTTGGTTTCACAACTTTAGTCGAAAGAAGAGATGTCAATGGCACCATTTTCTCTGACAAAAACATTGTGCTCCCTTTAGGTGGCTTAACGGATGGCGTAACGTTATTGGAACTGACAAATGCCTATGGCGCTATTGCCAACAATGGTATTTATATTGAACCTTCCTTCTACACCAAAGTTCTCGCACATGATGGGTCATTGCTCTTATTGAAAGAACCGTTTACTCAAACCGTTATGAAAGAAACAACCGCCTTCCTACTTACCAATGCTATGGAAGATGTTGTCAAAGCCGGAACAGGTACTGCTGTACGTTTTAATAACATGTCCATTGCCGGAAAAACGGGTACCACAAGTGATTCCAAAGACCTGGCTTTTATCGGATATACACCTTATTATGTAGCAGGTGTTTGGCTAGGCCATGATGATCCTGAGCGAATGAGCCACAATAAACGTTACCATACTCTTATATGGCGAGATGTCATGTCCAAGATTCATGAAGATTTGGATAATAAAAGCTTTCAAAGACCTGAGGGCATCGTTCAAGCCACCATATGCACTGAATCCGGCAAACTTGCTGTTGATGGTCTGTGCACCCATGACCCTCGTGGTTCAACCGCAAGGACTGAGTACTTTGCTGCCGGTACAGCACCTACAGAGACATGTGATGTTCATGTCAAAATTACCATATGTAAGGATTCCGGTCTCCTACCAACGGTATATTGTCCAACTGACAGCTTGGTCCAACGTGTTTATACAGCAAGAACTGAGCCTTTAGATCCTGCTTCATGGGATCCTGCCAGACCACCAAGGATACGGGATTACGTCTATGAGCTTCCTAGTACCATAGAAAATGAATATTGTAACATCCATACACATGTAGAACCTACCCCTCAACCTTTACCAAATACAATTCCTACTCAACCTCTTGAATATCCGTAATATGATAGAAGCCCAAAAAGGAATCGGATTATATCCGATTCCTTTTTGGGCTTCTATATTTGGTTAATAATCTTCTAACAGGCCTTCCATATCTAAGACTTCACCCTTGTAGTCCATGATAATACCAAGGCAAAAACTTGAATCGTCATATTCAAGACTCCAAGTCAACATATTATAATCAAAGATTTCATGGTCTGCTTCTATTATATTTGGTATTCCAATGTCAGCAATCTTGTTGTCCACATCAAATAGGGAAATAGCATTACCGGCAATGATGTTGCATGTTTCCTTCATTACTTCACCCTTTGTTTCTTCATATAGATCTTCTGTAAGGTCTTCGAGTGTATCAAAAGACATAATTGCCTTTGCAAGTCTTTGGATTAAAGGCCTATTGGCCGAGAAATAGAAAGCTCCTGATTTGGGGCCACTAAAAGGTATGATAACTGTGACATCAAATATCTCAACACCTTTATTGACACCCGATACGGACAAAGGCAGATTCAATACATTATTTGATTTCAAGTAGATTTTACAGGACTCCACATATAGGTCCAATACAATCGGTAAAGAGAAAAATTTGATGAATTTGGCTTGATTCTTAGGCAATAGAATTTTTACCGTGGTTCCAAAATCCATAACGGAGCTAACCCTAATCTTTCCACCTATTTTTTCAACTTCTGCTTTAACCGCAGCCATGCCAACGCCCCTTCCACTTAAGGTTTCTGCATAACTTTTCGTACTAAAATTCGGTTCAAAAATGAGGTTTAGCATTTCTTCTTCACTCATTTTTTCAGCCATCTCTTCTGTAACAATCCCTTTGCTGATCGCTTTATAATACACTTCTCCTAAATCAATACCTCTACCATCATCCGATATTCTGATTTCAAAAAAATTACCCACATCATCAATATTACAACTAATTTCACCAAATGGTGTTTTCCCTGTCATAAGTCGTTCTTCTTCATTTTCAATACCATGTTCAATACAGTTATTAAATACATGTACTAGGGATCTAAAAATATCCCTATAGAAGTTTACATCTACAAAAACTTCATCTCCTGATAGGATTGCTACATTAACTGTCTTATCTTTTATGCCTGCTGTTTTAGCGCTCTCCCTTGCATAGAACATCAAAACATCCCCAATAGACTTATAAAAGAGCTGATCCACAATGCTTAGAATTAAAGATGCTTCTTTATCGTAAAAATATCGACGTACGGTCTGATATACTTTCTTAAGGTTGTTCTTATTCACCGACAGATACAGCTCATCTTCAAAAAAAGAACTGCCTGTTATATCTGTTACAATTTCTAAATCTTCGTAAATGATATTTCTAAGCTTATTGCCCAGATTAAGGTCTACTTTGTCACCATTAATAAGTCGATCTTCTAACGTATGTAAATAGGGTACGATATTTAATAAATTATACATACCAAAGTTTCCCTTAAATGTATGCACTTTATTGATAATCTCTTCAGATTTGTATATGCCTTCATTAATATCTTTTGTAAAGTCAAGGAATTCATTTACAAGTTCCACAATATCGTCACGATTAAGCATAGTGCTGACCACCATTTTTAGCTTATTTCTTTCTTCTGATAAGGTGAACTCATACTGTTTTGCTTCTGTAATATCTGACATGACAACAATAAGTGCAGACATTTTTTCCTTTTCTTTTTCCATCTCATAAGTTAAACGAAAAAATCGATTACCTATTTCAAGTTCTTTTGGAAATAATTCAAAACAAAGGTCCGTAGGTATTTTTCCTTTGAATAGATCCTCCAAAAGTTCCTCTATAAAGCCTTCTTCTTCATTCATACCAATCAATTCTCTTAAATGTATGCCTTTAATACTTTTTCCAAATATGCTGTTACAAACTTGTGTCAAAACATCCTCAACGACACCACTCGATCCAACCTTGAAGAAGCCTTCTCCCATGTTTTTATAAACATGTTCTTGCTGACTTTTTAAGGCATTGGCTTCTTTTTTCTCGTCTTTATAAATAATGGTCAACTCTTTAAGAATGCTGTAGGTAACCAAAAACCAAAACATACATAAAGGCACAATGCCTACAAGGTTTTTTTCTAGAATGACATCCGGATTAATTACAGCCGGCAGTTGCCGAATGATTATAGGCAGAATAATCGTCGCAGCTACATTAACGCCAAATCTTTTCATCTTCAATGTATGTTGGCTAATCAAAAGTTGGATGATGGATAAAACGACGATTCCGATTAACATAAGCATCAGATACCCTGCATATTTATTGTATGTTTGGATATCTTTTGTTAAAAATGTTACACCAATTATCGTCATTATTAGACTAGGCGCTAAAAAATACCGCTTAGTTTTATTTTCAAAGCTTTTGGTCGCCCATATAATTGAAAATCCCGCAAGAAAAACATAGATTTTGCTCATTTTATAAGCCATCGTATAATCCATGGTATAATAGTTGTCTCCTATTAATTCCATCGAATGAATGGATAAGAATATGACCGCAATACTTAACCAAATATAGGATGAACTGAAAACTGGGTCTCTTACGCGTATAAGGGAGAAAGAAAGAAAGATTAGAACAATCGATAGTAAGAGTGTTCCTAATACCACAAAGGATATTAACCAATACTCAAACATGATCCATTGTCTATTTTGAATCGCTGAGACTCCATTAAGAATACTTAGATTACCCTTAATGCCTGTATTCAATATACTTCTTGTTTTAAAGACTATTGTATTGTTCTCCTGTAAAAGATGTTGGTGTAGAGGAATTATGTGTGTTTTCTTACCTACATCGCTTCTTCCAAACATATAATCTCCGATAGAAGCAATATTCGTTCCGTTAAAATACAC
Source organism: Petrocella sp. FN5 (assembly GCF_029210395.1). Lineage (GTDB taxonomy): Bacteria > Bacillota > Clostridia > Lachnospirales > Vallitaleaceae > Petrocella. The sequence goes on from NZ_JARGDP010000053.1 coordinate 17,231, forward strand.
ATCAAATGCCTGTACTGTAAAATAACCAACACTCAAAAAAAGATGTTGGTTACTTAATGTTGTAAATGCCTCTTCAGATATATGAATCCTGTATTCAATGAATTCCGGATCATCATGGGTCTTTGTCCGATGTATCCCATTACCATAATCAGACTCGACCTGTGTCAGGGGAATATCTAGAGCTGTTGCTTTTTCATTGTATAAGTTTAAGTTAGCCTGGTTAAACAGTACTATTGCAACCAATAAAATACACCCAAACAGTAAAATATATGGCAAGTCTTTAGTAAGCTTCATTTCTCTACATCTCCCATAATACTTTTTCTACTACTTCTTTAAATCGTTCCACTTCAAAAGGCTTAATAATAAAATGTTTAGCGCCCTTTTCTAATGCTCGTAAGACCATTTTCTTTTGATTCAATGCGCTTACCATGATGATATTAGCATTCGGATGCTTCGCAATAATCGCTTCTACCGCTTGAAGACCATTCATATTCGGCATGGATATATCCATGGTTACAATATCCGGAAGCAAGGCATCAAACTTCCTTAAAGCCTCTTCACCATCTTGTGCCATGCCGGCGACTTCATAATTAAGACTTTCAATGATTTTAACCAGTTTACTTCGCATTAAAACCGAGTCATCTACAATTAACACCCTAACCTTTAAATCCATTTCTTACCGCCTCACTTTCCTGTCTTACTTATACCCTCACCATTCTACAACTCCATAATATTTTATATATAAATA
>NZ_JARGDP010000054.1 GCF_029210395.1 Petrocella sp. FN5
TTTTATTGGTGCAGAAAGTACCTTCAAAAAAACAATCTTATACTTGCCTAGAACCGTCATAGGTTAGAATAGGTTTATATAAATCAGGTCGACGATCTCTAAAAATTCCCCATTCAATACGTTGTTTTTCGTACTCTTCCAAGTCAAACTCGGCCAGTAGAATGGTTTCTTCATCACGTGAAGCTTCTACGAGCTTATTTCCAGTTGCATCTGTTATAAATGAAGATCCATAAAAGATAATCGAGGATCCATCCTCTTTTTCTTCCCCAACACGATTAGAGGCAATCACAGGCATAAGATTGCAAGCCGAATGCCCAATCATACAACGCTGCCAGTGGTCTTTTGAATCGACTTCTGGGCTATGAGGCTCTGAACCGATGGCTGTAGGATACAAGAGCATTTCTGCACCCATTAGAGCCATAATTCTAGCCGCTTCCGGAAACCATTGGTCCCAGCAAATACCAACACCGATAATACCGTATTTCGTCGGCCATACTTTAAAACCTGTGTCACCTTGATTAAAATAGTATTTTTCTTCATAGCCTGGGCCGTCAGGAATATGGCTTTTTCTATAAATCCCCAATACTTCACCAGTTGCATCAATGATAGCAATCGCGTTATATCTTGCATTGTTCTTTTTTTCATAGAAACTAATCGGTAAAACCACATCAAGTTCTTTGGCCAAGACTCTAAAGTGTTTGATGGCCATATTCCCTTCAAGGGTTGTGGCATATTCGTAATATTTCGGTGCTTCAATTTGACAAAAATAGGGTGTCTCAAATAATTCTTGAATTAAAATGATTTTTGCACCCTTTGATGCTGCCTCTCTCACCAGTCTATCCGCTTTAATTATGTTTTCCTTTTTATCCGACGTGCAGCGCATTTGTGTTGCTGCAACGATGACTTTTCTCATAGCGAACCCTCCTTCATTTCACTTGTTGCTTTTAGAGGCATTTGTTGGGTGATACAGTGCACATTGCCACCTTCTGTTATCAGTGACATACCGTCCACAGTTACTACTTCTCTGTCAAAAAAAACTGTCTCTAAAATACATTTCGCCTTATGATCTGTGTCTGTGGCATCCCCTCCAAACACCGGCAAAATAATAGCCTTATTGACTATATAAAAATTCAAATAACTAAGTGTTAAGCGTTCATTTTTATAATAACGCAGTGGGGGCGTTGGTAGCTCTATGATTTCTAGTATTCTTGATTTTGCATCTTTGGTATGCTTTAACACTTGTCTTGCTTTTTGTGTGATTTCATAATTAGGATCCTTCGGGTTATCACATGCTTGTAATAAAACTGTGCCAGGTTTTGCAAAACAGGCAATATTATCAATATGCCCATCGGTTTCATCACCAAATAGCCCCTGATCTAACCAAATAATTTTAGATATATTCAAGTATTTTTTAATCATGTGTTCTATGTCATCTTGGCTTAACTTTGGATTCCGATTGGGATTAAGAAGACATTCTCTGGTTGTTAGTAGTGTACCTTGACCATCTACATGAATAGACCCCCCTTCTAATACCAAGGGCACCTCTATACATGGTACATCCATTAGATTCAGTAATGCTGGTGCTACCTTATCATCCAAATCATAGGGCAGGTATTTCTCACCCCAAGCATTGAATCGCCAACTGATGCCGTGAAGCCTACCCTTCATGTCTCTAACAAAAGTAGGCCCATTGTCCCTTGCCCAAGCGTCGTTATGGGGTATTTTAATTATATCTACCTTAGATGTGCATAGACTGCGAATCTCTTCTTCATCTTCTGTATTAATAACTACCGTTACCGGTTCAAATGCACTTATAGCATTAACAACTTTGGCATAACCCTTACATACGATTTCATAGTTGTCTTGCCATACAAGAGATGCTTTTACAGGCCAGGCCACAATGGTTCTCTCATGGGCTTCCCACTCTGCAGGCATTATATACTTTTCTTGATTCATCATAACCCGCTCCTCTTATTATCAAAGTTTCCTTAATTTCTCATTTTGTCTATTATACCTTTACCGAGCCCATAAAACAATATATAGACCTGTCTTTATTCTGTTCTTAAAGCACTCAGAACACTTGCTGTCCAATTACCAGACCAAGAATCGTTAAACTGGTACAAACTATCAAAGTAATCCATTAATTAGGTTGAAAAGTTTTATACTTGTAGATAGGCTTATAGGTTTGGCAATATACATAATTTATGACGCATTCATATCCTATTTTATCTTTGTTATCTAGAAAAAAAGACAAAAAAATAGAGACCATACTAAGTCTCTATTCTAATTCATAAATTATTTTTGCTGTTACTCGTCTTCGCCTACTAATGCTGGTTCAACCATTTCTGCTGCATCTGCATCTTCGTCTGGCTCCTCAACTTCGAGAACTTTCAGATGATTCACAACACCATATACCAATTCCAAATCATCTGTTACAAGACTTTCATCTAATTTAAAATCTGCATAAGTGATTTGATCACCTAAGTTCAATGTACTTACATCTACTTCAATGGCTTCAGGCATCAAAGTCATGTCACCAGTAATCGTAACCTCATGTTTATAAATCTGGAATTCCAATTGGTTGATCTTCAGTGAATCTTCACCAACAAAATGTATCGGAACGTGAAGTTGGATTTTTTGATCCTTGGCAACCATTTGGACATCAATATGCAATAGTCTTCTTGAAAGTGGATCAAATTGTACTTCTTTTACAAAACCGAATTTTTTCGAACCTTTATATTGGACCCAAACTTTGGCGTTTGAACCATGATGGGATATAAGCTTTCTAATAACCAATGCATCAAATTTGACGGATGTGGTTGCTTCAATGCCTTCTCCATATAATACACCAGGCACGAAACCTTGTTCTTTAAATTTTCCTGATTTTTTTGGGCGCTCTAACGCTTCTATTATAATCTCTTCCATATTTTTCTCCTTCGGCTTTTAACCTTTGTCATCTGATAATTTTCTCATTATTCAGTATACCTTTTTTCATAAGAATAGTCAAATCGGATAAATCATGTAAAGTTGTCACATTAATCAAATATCATGTATAATATGGTTAAGGTATCAAAACTATATGGTTAAACTTGATTTTTTCTGATTAAGAAAGAGGTGCTTTATGAGAAAATATACTATTGTTTTAGTTATAATATCTGTTTTACTGGTAGGTTGTAGTCAAGGAGGAGTGCGCCTAACAGCCAATGAGGCCAAAACCATCATGGATACTGAAGTTGACTTCCTACTTGTAGATGTTCGCACACAAGAGGAATATGACTCAGGTTATATTCCAGGCGCTCTTTTAATCCCTCATACAAATATTCGGGAAATGGCGCCGGACTTATTACCCGATCCGGATCAAAAAATTCTTCTTTATTGCAGAACCGGTCGTCGAAGTGAAGCTGCCTCTAAAACCTTAATTGACATGGGCTATACAAATGTTTTTGATATGGGTGGCATTAATGATTGGAACTATGATATTGTAAAACCATAAAAACTTGGTAGTATCACACTAGGTTTTTTATGGTTTTAGTATAAGCATCCGAAAATATATCTTTGCCATAAAGATGAAATGTTGTCGATACGGATAGAGCACATACGATAAGCGCCGGTATTAGCATTTCATATTGTCCAGAAAACTCAATAATTAAGATGATACCAGATATTGGTGCATTTAAGTACCCTGCAATCATAGCTCCTATTCCTAATAATCCAAAAAGCGAATGATCTACACCATAAGGCTTTAGAATTTTCCCACAAGCCATACCTAAAGAAGCGCCAATAGTTACCCCCGGATAGAAATTACCACCAATATATCCTGAACCTAAAGTAATACCCGTTGCCAATATCTTAATCAAACCAATGGCCATCAAAAGACCTAACCCAAACTCACCTGATAACACTTTGTAAGTGGTGTTGTTATGTATTTCAAAGTTTAATGGGAAAAAATAGCCTATTAAACCAATTGAAATGGCTGCAGCAAAGAGACGTATGCTGATATGCTTCATTTTGAGGAAAAGTCCGGTAAAAAGCTGTATAGACATCATATACAGAATGGCAAAAAGACCCATAACCAAACCAAAAATAACGTAACGCCAAATCAACTCCAAAGAGATAAGTGAAATGCTATTCAGTTCTACGGGAAAAGTCTGACCATTTTGTGTGGCCCTCCCTATAAAATTTGCTACTACACTTGCCATAACAATGGGTGCAAAAAAATCTGCAAATTGCTTCTTATACAATACTTCAAGAACAAATACCGCTGCAAATAGTGGCATATGAAACACTGCTGCTATAGCTGCTGCTGCACCACAACCAATAAGGAGTCTAATGTCTTTAGACTCTAACTTTAAATAATAAGCAATGTTTGATCCAATGGATGCACCTAAGTGTACAATAGGACCAAAGCGTCCAGCAGAAAAACCAAAAATCAAAGTTACTGTCGCACCAACAACATGCATTAAGACTCTAAAGGGACGCATCAACTGCGTTTTTATGAATTCTAATTCTACTAGGACCTGTACGATACCTAAGCCTATTTGTCCTTCTTTTAGATAAATCATATATATGCCCATACTTATAAAGGCACCAATAATAGGAAGTAAAATTACACTCGGATTCTGGTCTATAAGCCAAGACCTCGTCAAAGCAACCCCTCCGTTTATTGCAGCATTAAAAAAAATAGCCATAATGCCAACAACCAAGCCTATTGTCAAAGCCATACCACTGTTTCTTATAAGTCTAAAGAATCTATTCATGTTGTCCACCCCATTTATGTGTTCTTTACATCACTTATGATTTTACAACATTATTAGATATATTACCAATAAAAAGCCTCATAAAACAGGAATTTCCTGTTTTATGAGGCTTAAATATTTCATAACCTAGTCTTCAAGTTGACCAACAAAATCCACCAACACCTTTAGAGAAGCTTCTTCATCAACACCATCCGTTGTTATTGCTACTTTACTGCCCTGTCCTATTGCCAATGTGAGTATACCCAAAATACTTTTTGCATTGACTTTTTTACCATCTTTCTCTAAAAAAACTTCACATTTTTGAGCCGTTGCAAGCTTAGCAAACCCGGATGCAGGTCTTGCATGCAAGCCTGTTGCATTCTTTACTTCTACTATTTTTGACTTCATAATCATCAATCTCCTATTTTTTCCTAGTTTTATTCTTCTATTTTCCATTCCAAAAAGCATCCATTAAGACCTTAACCTCTTCCTGCGTGCAGGCTTGTAATGCCATATCCGCTAGTCCCTTTGCCTTAATGCTATCTATCTGTTTGAGACTATATCTTGCTCTTAAAATACTTGGCGCACTCATACTCAGTTCATCCAAACCCAAACCAATAAGTAATGGCAATGCTTGAATTTCACCGGCCATTTCTCCACACATACCTACCCATTTTCCTTCTTTATGCGCTGCTTCTGTCACCATTTTTATGAGTTTCAGAAGTGAAGGGTTATATGGTTGATAGAGGTAGGATACATGTTCATTCATTCGATCCGCAGCGAAAGTATATTGAATCAAATCATTGGTACCTATGGAAAAAAAATCCACTTCTTTGGCAAATACATCAGCTAACAATGCTGCGGCAGGTATTTCAATCATGATACCTGTTTGATAATTCTTAGAATAAACTATTTTTTCCATCTCAAGTTCTTGTTCTACTTCATATAAAACTGCTTTCGCTTTTCTAAACTCATCAATCGTTGCAATCATTGGGAACATAATGTGCAAGTTGCCGTGAATGGCCGCTCGCAATAATGCTCGGAGCTGAGTTTTAAACATATCCATGTTCTGAAGACAAAGTCTAAGAGCTCTATTGCCTAAAAATGGGTTTAACTCTTTGGGCATATCAAAATAGGACAATTCCTTATCCCCACCAATATCAAGGGTTCTTATGACAACCGGCTTTTCACCCATTTTTTCAAGTACGGTCTTATAGCTTTCGTATTGTTCATCTTCTGTTGGAAAGTTTTTTCTTCCCATATATAGGAACTCCGTTCTATAGAGTCCGATACCATCGCCATCGTTAAAGATGACACCATCAATGTCTTCTGGACTTCCTATATTGGCCGCCAAATCAATGTCTTTGAAATCTTTCGTCGTACTTTTTTGACCAAGACATGCTTGCCATAATGATTTTTCTCTATTAAGTAATGCAATTTTTTCCTTGTAATTTTGAATATCCTCTTCAGAAGGATGGATCATGATTTCACCCTTCACACCATCTAGAATAACTAAGTCACCATTATCTAATTGATCAAATCCATTTATGGTACCTACAACAGCCGGTATCTCCATGGTTCTGGCCATAATTGCGCTATGACTGGTTCTTCCGCCAATGTCTGTAATGAAACCTAGTACAAGTTCTCTATTTAGAAGCGCTGTGTCTGATGGTGTTAAGTCTTTGGCTACCAGTATTATGGGTTCATCGATTTCTGATAGACCTTTTGATTGCACACCTTTTAGAATCATCAAGACTCTTCTGGTCACATCTTTAATATCTGCCGCTCTTTCTCTTATATAAGCATCTTCCATGGCTTCAAAAATAGCAACAAAGCTATCACTTACTGTTTTTAAGGCATATTCTGCTTTTACTTGCTCAGATGCTATCTTATCAGCTACAGCTATGGCCAACTCAGGATCTCTCAAGATTTCAATATGTGCACCAAATATTGCCGCCGTTTCTGCATCCATTTCATTTTCTGTCTTTGTTTTTAGGATTTCTAAAGCTTCTATTCCGGCTTTAATACTATGGTCAAATTTCAGTTGCTCTGCCTTGACATCTTGACATATTTCTCTGGTTATCACGACCTCTACAGGTTCGTACTTATATACTTTTCCAATAGCGATACCGTCGCTTGCACCAATTCCTTGAATCATACCCTTAGCCTCCTACTTTAACTTATCATTGAGCTGCAATACATAGTTTAGGGTTGCTTCATCGGATATTAACGTGTCTAAAAGACCACCTCTTAATGCACCGAGAATCGCTTTGGCTTTTTTTTCACCTGAAGCAACCGCAATTATTTTTTTGTTTTTAATACTTTCCGTCTTAATGCCTATGACGTTATCATTCACTTCCATGTCCAAGAAATTGCCATTTTGATCAAAAAAATGGGCCAATACAAAACCAATTCCACCATTTTTTACGATCTGACTTTTCATTTCATTGTCCACATAGTTATCCCATAAAGTCTGTAAAGTATTACTATATATGGAACCAATTCCAGTCAGAATCAGGTCACAGTTTTCTATCATGTTCAGTGTTCCTTTGATAAGTGGTGTTTCAACAATCGCTTTTCTCGCTATTGGATCATTGATATAGATGGGAGATGGTAATGGGTATAGCTTTCCACCTAACTTACTGGATATACTTCTACCGATACTCAACATGTCTGTTTGGTCCAAATCATAACTAATGGCGCCAAACAATTCAACAATACGCATATTCTCATAGGGCTTTTTCTTTAAATACTTTGCCGTCGTTCTAACATGTTTGCCCCATGATATGCCCAGTGTCATATCTTCATGAATCAGCATTAATAACTCTTTTGCTGCTGCTTTACCAACTTCAATTAACGTATCGTTTTTATCCGATAGAGTTTTTGTGATGACCACATGGGGTAAATCAAATGTTCTTCTGATTTCACTTTGTAGTTTTTCAAATTCATCACTTTGATAATTGATGGTAATATCAACAATCTGAAGTTCTCTGGCTTTTTTTAACAGTCGTGATACTTTGGGCCTTGACAAATATAAGGTCTTCGCAACTTCACTTTGCGTTTTGCCTTCTAAATAATACAAGACCGACGCATCAATGATCAGCTGATACTCCTCTTTATCCAACATCTTTTTCACCTCACATTTTACTGTCCGTAATAGGCATTCTTACCATGTTTTCTCAAATAATGCTTATCTAATAAAACCTGGCTAATCGGCTCTATACGTTTGTTGATTTGTTCTGTATAATAAGCCATTTTTGCGATTTCTTCCATGACTTTCATATTATGCACAGCCAAAGTTGCATCTTTACCCCATCCAAATGGGCCATGATTTGAGACAATCATTCCCGGTAGTTCATCTGGGGATTTATTATTTTCAGCCATAGTTTCAATCATAACCCTACCAGTATTAAGCTCATAGTCCACTTCAATTTCTTCTTTAGTCAACGCCCTGGTACATAGTATTTTCCCAAAAAAATAATCCGCATGGGTTGTACCGTAACAAGGTATATCTATACCGGCTTGAGCCCATGATGTAGCCCACTCAGAGTGGGTATGAACCACACTGCCTATGGTGTCATAAGCTTTGTAAAGGGCTAGGTGAGTAGGTGTGTCGGAGGATGGCTTGTAAATACCTTCAACAATATTTCCTTCAAGATCCAAAACCACCATATCCTCAGGCTTCATGGTATCATAATCCACACCACTTGGCTTGATAACAATCAGATTGGTTTCCCGATCAATCGCACTCACATTACCCCAAGTATAAATGACCAATCCTTGTTTTACAAGCTCAATATTGGCTTTATATACTTCTTCTTTTAATTCTAATATTTTTTGATTAAGCGCTTGCATAAAACCCTTCACCTGCTTTCTCAGTCAACCATATTCTTGCCTCTTTAATCTTAGATATGCAAGTATCGTAATCCTCTTCCACATCGTTGTCTGCCCACATCTCAACTAGAAATGGACCTCTGAAATCTAGGGCTTCCATCTTATTAAAAAAAGCTTCAAAATCAACTGTACCTTCACCAAAAGCGACGCACTTAAATTGGCCCGGTAACGTGTCCTTTAAATGAATGCCAACTGTGTGGTGAATACCAAGTGCCAGTTCTTCATCTGGCTTCTTAGTCCATTGACTCAGATTACCAATATCCGGATAGATTTTCAACCATGGAGAACCCACCTCTTTGATATAAGGCATACATCTGGATATGGTCCCCATAAAAGGTGTGTCCATAATCTCCAAAGACAACATGATATTTGCACTTGAAGCCATTTGACTTGCTTCTTTTAGCCCCTCTAAAAATAACGCTTTGGTTGTATCATCCGATGGCTCATAATAGACATCATAGCCTGCGAGTTGTATGTTCGAAACACCCAAATCTTTTGCTAAACCAATCGCTTGTTTCATGATATCATGGGCTTTTTTTCGTACAATTGGATCTTTACTACCAAAGGGATACTTTCTATGACCACTCAGACAAATGGAATTAATATAAAAGGATTCTTGCCAAAGTAAGTCTTTGATATATTTTCTTTTTTCCCTGCTCCAGAGCAGTCGGTTTAAGCGTGCATCGGTTTCATCAATGGACATCTCAATAAAATCATACCCTGCCGCTTTTGCTATCTTAATCTTCGTAGCCCAATCATATCGATTAGGTATGGCTTTTTCATAAATACCAATGGGTCGTTCCTTAATTGTATACATGTCTCTCTCCGTATGTGCTTATGATTTTAGTGCCGCTTCAACTTTTTCTTTGATTTCTTGTTCTGACAAAAGATTAATGAGACCAATGATTTTTGCTTTTCCTGAATTCGCAAATTCATTTACGAGCATATGAGATACCAATACCAAATCAAAGTTCCTTGCATCCGATTTAGCTTGACCTACGCTTGCGTGATGAACTTCACAATCCACGCCCATGTCTTTTAATACCTTCTCAATTTTCATTTTTATAATCAAACTTGAACCCATTCCATTACCACATGCTGCCAATACCTTCAACATCTTCATTCCTCCTGTTTTTTATTGTAACCACCTATGAATTTATAGTTTAGTTTTGATGTTATACTTAAGTATAACATCAAAATATCTGAAACCTACAACAAGGACTTAAATGGTAGATCCGGTTCTATTGCAAAGGCGTCATGAAAACCTCGGTCATACATATATTCCATAGCATCCTTATCTTCCGGCCATGTGAACTTGCCACCTACCTGCCAAATAAATGGCTTAAACTGGTACTTCAATCGGTCTTTTTTCATGTTCCAAAGTGTTGTGATTTCTTTAGGGTCTGCCATGAAGTTTGTCCATATGTCATGGTGAATTGGAATGACAACTTTTGTTTTTAGACACTCAGCCATGCGTAAGATGCCTTCCGCTGTCATTTTATCTGTCATACCTCTTGGGTTCTCACCAAAAGATCCAAGAGCAACATCCACTTGATGGTCATTACCATGTTTTGCAAAATAGTTCGAATAATGAGAGTCGCCACTGTGATATAAATTGCCTCCAGGTGTAATAAATAAATAGTTCAATGCCAAGTCATCCATTTCTTGAGGCATTTTACCTTTTAGTATTTCTCCCTTTTTGGCTGTAACCAATTCCGTTCTATCAAAAGAATCCAGGGCAACAACTTCAATATCACCAACTTTATAGGTGTCACCCGGTCTTAATGTTACCAGTCTTTCTTCTTCAACACCCCATCCTCGCCAAATATCTGTACATGCTTTTGGGCCTATGAATTTGACGGAGGTATCTGTGTTCTGACATACCGCTGCAGCTACGTTCTCATCAATATGATCACCATGATCATGGGTTGACAACACCGCATCAATTTCTTTGATCATAAAAGGATCAATAACGACCGGTACATTTCTAAGATTCGGTTGAAGGGCTTTACATCCAATCATTCTCTGGTGTTGGTGTTGGTCTGTCATTAACCCATTGCCATGGGATTTTTTACCGGCTTTTACCCAAAGATCCACACATAAATTGGTTTGGTTCTCAGATTTTAACCAGATACCGGTGCATCCTAACCACCACATAGCAAAAGTGCCTGGTTTTACAATCGTACTTTCTATTTCTTCATTCAGCCATTGTCCCCACTCAGGAAAAGTGCTTAGTATCCAACTGTCTCTAGTAATCTCATTTATTTTACTCATAATCGATTCCTTTCTTGGTAAAAATCAGTCAATGCATCAAAACTTATTAGAGCGTTTTGACATTTGAACCTTATCTAGTTAAAAATGTCTAAAATCTGTTTTTTGCTTGTTGATGTAAATAGGGCGTCCTGCTTATCCTGATCCGATAAAACAGTAACAATTTCTTGTAGCATTTCCAAGTGACGTTCAGAATCTACACAGGATAATGCAATAAATAGAGCGGCATCATTGGCACCATCTTCAGTGAATGAAACCGGCTTAGCAAGCACCATAACGCTATAGCCTACTTTTAATGAACCCGTTTCCGGTCTGGCATGGGGTATGGCAATATTCGGTGCAATAACAATGTATGGACCATGTTCTTTTACCGATTCAATCATACCATCAATGTAAGATTGCTTAATCTGTCCACCAAGTAGTAAGGGTTCTGCTGATCTTATAACTGCTTCCTCCCAGCTTGGTAATTCTTCAAAAAATTGTATGTAGTCCTCCGTTAGTTCAAAGCCTTGTATCATGATTTACCTCCTTGATTAACTTATACTTTTATCTTATGCTTCATCTGCACATTTGTCAATTAAATATACTAAATTGAACGTTTGTTCATTACTAAAATAAGCTGCCGGTTTAAGGCAGCTTATTTTATAGGGGGGGAGGTTTAGTTGTCTCTCATAGTTGTAAAGTAGGTCTCTACATGTCGTTTGTATTGTAATTGAGGAATAATAAGTAATAATGGGATTAAAACAATTGGGACAATAATACCAAGATATTTTGATAATACTGTTGTACCGGCAAATAGTGTTGCCCAGTCAAACATACCCATCCATCCGATTACCTCAGGCGGACCGACTAGGAAGCTGAGTACCCATGCTGATCCAAAAACTTGAATCAAACCTGCTATAAAAGGTATAATGGCTGCAGCCCGTCTTCCACCGGCTTTATTTGCAAATACCGCTAATGTACCATTATCAAAGAAGAGGCAGATGAAACCGGCAATAATAAGCACAGGTGATTGTATCGCAACAAGGGTGAAAATAGCTATTAACTGACCAAAGAAGCCAAAAATAAATCCAAAAGTAGGCGCTTGTGGTGAGAATCCGAATGTAACCGCACAGTCAACTGCAGGAACTGCACCTTTTAACAACTTATCAGATATACCTTGGAATGATGCTGTTAACTCAGCAACGAACATCCTAACACCTGTTAATAGGATTGTGATATACACAGCAAAGAATGCACAGGTTTCCCAGATATAGGTGGCAAAGAAGTAATTGTTCCTATTATAGGTAAAGGTCTCTTCTCCCAAGATGACCATGATAACACCAACAAAGAGGGTCATGATTAAGGAGTTTGCAACAACGTTATCATTAAGGATAGACAGGAATCCAGGTGTCTCAACATGATTCACATCATGGTCTTTATTACCAACTAGACCGCCAAGCTTATAGGCAACCCAAGCCCCAAACATCTGTTGATGACCAATAGTAAAACCGGCACCATCTGTAACTTCTTGAGTGGCTTCAATGATTAGGTTAGACATAACCGACCAGTAAGTACCCATCAGTAATCCAGTGACAAAAACCAAAGGTGCTGATACTGGTTTTCCCGTCGTTCCTTCAATAACCCAGTAGAGTGCCCAAAGAAGAACCGCTGATTGTTGATACATAATATGCCCTGTGATAAACAATGTACGAATTTTCGTGAATTTTCTAAAAGCTACCAGTAAGATATTGAATGCAAAAGCAATCATCATGACATACCCTACAAAAGCTAATGAACCCATGGTATCTAGAAACTCTGTTGCAGAGGTTTGTCCAAAGTATGGGTCAATAACCAATGCTTGAATACCATATTTTGCACTAAGAGACTCAATAATCGGTCTAAAGGTTGCTACCAACCCACCGGTTCCGACTTGAAGGATTTTAAAGCCTACAAATGTTTTAATAAATCCTGCAAGTGCCTCGTAGCTTTTTTTGCCTAACAATAAATACCCAATAAATACAACCGTACCTAGTAGCAAAGGTGCTTGTCCTAGAAATTTGTTAACAAAGCCTAAAAAAGCGTTTAGTAGTAAATCCATAATTTACCCCTTTCGAATTATGGTTAATGATCAACAAAATCGTTTTCACAACTTAACCAAGTATGTAATTGTTTTTTCACAAGACGTCTTGTTCTTGCATCAGTATAGCAACTCAAGGAACATCTGTCTATATTTTTACTATTTTTGAACGTATGTTCAGTGATTTTTTGTTTATTTTAGCCTCAAAGCCCCATTATTTGATACCGATTATCATAATATTAAACAAATTCATTCAAATAATTCATTTTATCTAACCCTTATAGACAAAGCCCAGTGTTTTTGAAGAATGTGCTAATTTTTAGTTATTTCGTAAATTGCCACTTCACCAATCTGTCTATTAGCTGCGAGTATCACATCTTTATTATCAAGATTAATCACATCTATATTACTTGGACCACCTGTATGGTCAATAAGTGTTTCCTGAATTTGCCCCTTTTCATCCATGGTAAACAAGATGAGTTCCATATCACCTTTACGACCGCCTATAATGAAGGCCGGCTCATCTTGTATCTTGCCACCCCATACCACATGACCGAACTCATACTTATGGCTATGAATCATCTCCCATTTTCCATTGATTTCTTTATATATTTTCCCAAGTTCACCATGGAATTTTTCAATTGTAGCCAGTTCCAGTTGACCATCGCCATCTATGTCACACATAGAACAGTCACTAACTTCAAAGTCTAATATTCTTTCCACTTCCCATGATTCGCCTTGGTTATTTGGTACATATGCCGCAAATACCCCTTCTACACCTGTAATCAAATACGCCTTCCGATTCTTCCATTCACCAGCATAAAAGCCATGATTTTTAGTAATGCCATCATAAATTGTTGTCAACTTAAAGGGTTGAGTAATGTCTTTTTCAAGCTTCCCTACTATAATACACCCTGGATCCGACCAATCCTCCAGAAATGCTTTACTTTTGCATAAAACACCTCCAATAAGGTACAAGGCGTCCTCTATAAGAAGTAAATCAAAACGGTGAAGGTAAGGGATGGTCATAACCGGTGTCACCGTCCAACTGTTGTCCTCATTTGCTTTTCCATGAACAATTCGGCTTTCCTGTGCATTAAAGGTGGGGGCAAATTTTTGAGTTGCATAGAATTCATTTGGCCTTCCCGGAATCGGCACAATATTCATCGTACCACCTGGTTCCTCCCAAACAACTGTTTCTGCAAGACTTTCTGCGTCATAAGCAATACATTGATTCACACCTTCTGAAGCTACAATATAGTTTAACCGTCCATTGACTTCCATAATTGTAGTCGCATATACACGTTCTAGCTGACCTAGTACTTTTTTAGTTATTTTCATAAATGACCTCCTGAAATAGTATTTATTTATCTTGGTAAAGTGTCAAAACTATGTTTATCTACTTTCAAATATCATACACTATTATCAACCATAATTGCATATATGTAATTATTTTGAACACAATTTCACTTCTATATGCTGCTTACTTAGGTTTTTTTGTTTCAAGAGAATAAAAAAACAGCCTAGGTGAGTGTATCACTAAGGCTGTTGCTATAAAAAATATTTAAAATGCATGCCACAAAACAAGTACATGAAAAACACCTACAATGAGATTAAGCGCAATCCCAAAGTGTGCTGTCATTTTAAGCTTATCTTCCCTTGTCTCACCTACAATGCCAAGCGTCAAGCCTGCAAAACATAACATCATGGCCACAAGTTCAACCAATCCTATAAGCACCTCTCTACCTTCCAGATTATATGCAGATTGATAAACCGCCCACAAAAAAATCGCTAAAGAAATCCCACCCAGGCCAATGGATATAATGCCATATATTGTTTCCGTCCTGTTGTTCACCCTAAAGGATGTTTTTTTATCCATAATAATATACCAACCCACTTCTTAAAATGGTCAAAATAAAACCCATACCACCGAAAATGATGCCCACCCATGCAAGTCCGTCACGATCATCTTCTACAGCATAAAGACCTAAGCCAATAGCAACTGTATTTACTATAAATCCAATTAAAGGTATCAACCAGGATAATAATCCAACAGACCCAACCAGTGTTGCTGTTTGTCCGTATATTTCTGTATTTTTATTTATTCTCATAAGGCATCCTCTTTTTACCAATTCAAAATAGACATCAACCTTATTATAGGTTATGGCAAACTTTCATGCAAGATAAAGCCATTATTTTCTCATCAAGATTCTACCCCATAATCCGTCAACCCAAGCACCACCTTGACATTCAACCATTTCATGATTTAATAGATCCCAGTAAGAACCTACTAAAGCATCTGTGTTAATATAGGTTTTATCTGTTTTGGCATTGATCATGATATATAGCGTCTCACTTTCATAAACTCTTTTATAACCGATGGTTTCATGGGTTAAATGAAACGGTTCATAGTTCCCTATGTGCAAAGCTTGATTTTGACTTCTTAATCCGGAAAGTCTTTCTATAACATGAAATAAATCCTCATCCTTTTGCTCCATTATTTTCCTCCAAGATGGACGAAGATTGGTATCCGATGTCTGATTTTTTTTGCCCATTATACCATACTCACTGCCATAATATAAACTTGGAGAACCAGGTATTGTGTATAACATAATATACAACGGATAAATCTGACCTTTGTTGACCAATACTTCTGCCACCCTATTCACATCATGGTTATCAACAAAATTGTAAAGGCCTTCTCCCTGATAAACACCTTTTTGACCAAACTGACGGTTCAGTGCATAGGCTACTTCATAATAATTTTTGTCATTTAAGCTGGAATATAGGCCTTTATATAACTCATAATTGGTTACCTGGTCCATGCCCCCTTCATCAAGCCATAAATTGTAGTCACCATGAACCACTTCTCCTATCATACAAAAATCAGGGTCCATCTCTTTCATAGATTTGCTCAGTTCTCTAAGAAAATCCAAAGACATGACATCTGCAGCGTCCATTCTCAAACCGTCAATGCCATAGGTCTCTTTCCATGATACGGCTGTATTTATAAGATATTTTCTAACCGGTTCATAATCCAAGTTCAACTTAACCAAATGCTCATGCCCATCCCAACAAGCATAAGAAAAAGAATCACCCAAAGAAGATTGGCCATTAAAATCCACATCCAAAAACCAGGCTTTATAAGCGGATTGGTGCTTATTATCTTTTAAATCTTCAAAAGCAAAATGACTTCTGGAAACATGATTAAATACACAATCCAAAACAATATGAATCCCTGCATTATGACAGGCCTTGCTAAAGTCAATCATATCCTGACGGGTGCCAAGACGCCTATCAATACGATTGTAGTCGACTGTGTCATAACCATGGGTCTCGGATTCAAAAATAGGTCCAAGAAGTACATCTGTAATGCCAAGCCTAACCATTTCAGGTATATGACTTTCAATGTCTCTAAGCGTACCTCTACAGTTGCCATCATTGGTGCTTTGATTGGCACCTGTATAACCAAGTGGAAAAATGTGGTAAATGTTTTTATATTTCATATGTCCTCCTATACTTACCGTTCGGTATGTGACTTGTCCATTAATGTGTATCTTATCTTTAATTATGCCATCATGTTTTATGACGTCTTCCAATCATTATGCAAAGACGCCATATAGAAACTGTTTGACCACTTGTCTGCATTTTTCATCTTCCAAATCTTCTAATGACCCTAGGGTCATATGATGAACAATATATGTATCTATGAGCCCCAGCAAAGAATAAGACATCCAAGTTGTCTTGGTCTTAAGATTCGTATGGTGGTTGGCCACTTCCGTAAAAAAAAGTTCCAAACGCATAAGTAATTGCTTATAAAAAGGCTTTACAATTCTATAGGAATCGCTTTCAACTGGGCTTTGATAGAGCTGTTTATAGAGCCTAAAAAACATGGGGTATCTTTTTACAAATTGTATATAAGCGATCACAAAACGATCGATGGCATAACTTAAGTCTCCCGAATAATGAAGTTCCTCTTTAAAAATATCTATAAATTGATTACCATATACCTCTAAAACACTAGAAAGCAAACCTTCCTTGCTTCCAAAATGGTGATATAAGGATGGTTTGGTTACGCCCACTTCTGTTACAATTCGAGATACGCCTGTATTTTCAAAACCTTCTTTTGCAAAAAGCTCCACTGCTTTTGCAATGATTTCATTTTTTACTGTCATTTTTTCTCCTTCGTATCATAATCGACTACCAAGCCATTATACCACTCGGTATATGATATAGCAAGAAAAAAATAGACTTCCATCTATTTTTTCTACTTTTACCACTTTATATCAATCAATCAAATGTTTCTTACTTGCTAAAACTTTACCACCATAAACAATGGTCACTGTTCCGAGTGTAATTCCAACTACAATCATGAGAATACCTACGATTATATTGGCAGCACCGGCTCTACTCAATCGATTGTATACTTTTTCATTAAATTCCAACATGTTTTCCACTCCCATCTTTATCCTAAAGAATCATCTCATGGCTCATATATTAAATTTAATTATAGCACTTGGTATGTTTAAAGACAACCATCAATCCTACATGT
>NZ_JARGDP010000055.1 GCF_029210395.1 Petrocella sp. FN5
AATATTTACTAGATAATTCTATCATAAACATACATTAAATGAAACGCTCTCTCTATCGTTGTATTTATCGTTGCATATTAAGTCGTATATTTATCTATCGTTGCATTTCGGTTTGCAGCGATCTCTTTCTTTTGTATCGCAAGTGCCATTGCCTCAGATATATAACCAAGTAGAGAACAGCAAAAAGCTAGGGCTTATATACCCTAGCTTCAATATAGCTCATAAAATCTATTCTTAAGATGGCTCATCTAATTTTAATCCCTGCTTGACAATATCCGTAAGGACCGACACCGTACCTTCCACGCCGAACCGACTGCTGTCAATCATGAGATCAAAAGCGTCATAGATGTTGTCCATCCCTTTGGCATAACGCTTACGATAGACTTCTCTGTCCTTGTCCACTTCACGTATCATGCTATGAGCTGTTTTCTCGTCCATCTGAAGTACGTTCATACAATTATGTAATCTAGCTTCATAAGGCGCATACACATATATATGAAGGCTTTTGGGGTGGTCTTTTAGAAGATAATGACTACATCGTCCTACAATAATACAAGACTCCCTAGCCGTAAGGTCTTGAATGATGTTGGCTTCCACTTGAAAGATCTCGTCATCGAGTGGGACCACACCCAAACCTAACAAATGCTTTCTTTTCAAAAAAGCGTTGTTCGCCTGCTCTTCTTCATCGCTGATTATAGATACAGGTAGTTCCATACGCTTCGCCGCTGCTTCAACAATATCTCGGTCATAGAATTCAATCCCCAGCCGCTTGGATAACTCTTGGGCGATGGTTCTGCCTAGACTGGCAAACTGTCTTGAGATCGTAATAACATATGGTTCCATAGTTGCCTCCCTTCTAACCGGTCTTTACTGCGGGTTTTGGTATTCTTGGATGCTTTTGAACATAGCGTACCAGAGATGACAGTGCAAAATTAATAATGAAATAAATCACCATGGCAAAACCAAATAAAACAAAAACATCGGAAACATTCACCGTGCCCGTACCATTATAGATATAAGCCGAACCCAGTAAGGTCTTGGTCCGTGACATCAACTCAATCACCGCAACATTGGCCAGATAGGAGGAGTCTTTGATGGTCGTAATGACTTGACTTAGTAATGTCGGAACGATGTTGCGATAGGCTTGGGGCAACACAATGTAGATCATAATCCCAACCATATTAAAGCCTTGAGAATGCCCGGCTTCAAATTGTCCATGGGCCACAGCGTTCAACCCACCTCTAACAATCTCTGCAATTACCGATGATGTAAACAAAATCAAAGCAAAAGCAGCCTTATAGAGCATCTTAACCTCCACCGATGTCAATCCAAACATACTTCTAGATAGAATCTTGGGGAAAGGTAAAAACACCAAGCAAATAAAAATCCATAACAACAAAGGCGTATTACGAAACACCTCAATATACATGGTAGCCAAAGCCTTAAACACCTTCGTCTTCTTGGTCGTACAATAATTACGCACAAGGGCCAGAACCGAACCAAAGACAACACCAAGGACCACCGCAACAACAGATAAGACAAGGGTAAAGGCAATACCTTTAAGCAAATAAATAAGTACCCCTGGATTGGTTAACATGGAAAAACTGGCTTCTAATGTATCCATAGCCTTACCCCCTCTCTTCAATCGTAAGTGGTACCACCTGAGTTTTTTGTTCCCGTAACTTTAAGGTATTCTCCCAGTAACTGGCAAGTGTTGACAAGGGATAGCAGACCACAAAAAACAATAGACCACTCACCAGATAGGCCGGACCATAAGCACCACCTGTTGAAGCCCCAGTCACAAAACTATAGGTTAAGGAAATCAAGTCCGCACCACCAATGATATACAAACAAGACGTATTTTTAATAAGATTTACCACTTGATTCACCATAGGCGGAAGAATAATCTTAATACTTTGAGGCAAGATGACATAATACATTTCACCTATATAGCCAAACCCTTGAGAAGCCGCTGCTTCAAACTGACCTTTTGGAATGGCACCAATACCGGCCCGCACCACTTCTGACATATAAGCACCATGATAAATACCAAGAGCAATCATACCTGTTGGTAATATTCCAATACTGTTTCCTGAAAAAGCCAATGCATAATAGAGAAAACACAACTGTAGAATCAAAGGAGTGTTCTGAATAAGCTCTACATAGATCCGAGAAATATGTTCTAGGGGCTTCTGTCCACTTGTTGCCATTAAACCAAATATAAGACCCAGAAGGAAAGACAGCAGCAAAGCAACCGCTGCCATCTTCCCAGTATTGGCCAGGCCTAATATAAAAGTATCTCTAAAAACCCATATTTTCTCCCATGCATCAGCAGAAAATAGGCCGCCCATCCCTACTCCAAACCATTTTCAGTAATAAGAGATGCAACCGTACCATCTGCCAACCATGCTGATATATGCTCTTCAACAAAAATGGAGATGCCTGAGCCTTTCTTTGTTGCCACACCATAATCTTGTGGTGCAAAAGAATCTTCAATATAGGAACGTGATTCTGTATTATAAGCCGCTAGGATAGATTTATCCACACAAAAAGCGTCAATCTCACCGGCGCTTAGTGCAGTCGAGATCGTTGGGTAATCGTCAAATTGTAGGAAAGCAATCCCTTCAGTCCATGTGGAAGCGTCAAAAGTCTCTTTGTTAAAATTCGCGCCGTCAATAATGCCTTTTTCAATCATGGCTTCCGTAAGCGCCCTAGCGGATGTAGATCCAGAGGAGACGCCCACTTTTTTGTCTAATAGATCTTCTAATTTCATAACACCTGAAGCATTTTCAACAAGTACCGTTACATAATCTGTAAAATAAGGGGTTGAAAAATCCCAGTTTTCTTTTCTCTCATCTGTGATTGTAAAAGTTGCAATAACAAAATCAAGAGCACCAGAATCAAGTAGTTCCGTACGCGTTGCTGCTGTAACTGGTGTAAACTCTGTCTCAACACCTAAGTCCTCTGCCATTTTTTCAGCTAAAGTAATCTCAAGCCCTGAATACACACCGGATAAAGTATCTTGGAAACCAAAACCAATAACATTGTTCTTAACCCCAACCTTAAGCACACCACGATCTACAATGGCTTGAATGTCAGGATGTAAAGCTTCAGCAACTTCTGTCTCACCTTCTGCTACCGCTTCCGTTGCGACTTCTGCAACCGGTGCTTCTGCTTGACCACAGGCTGTAAAAACACCTAAAACCATAAGACTCATAACCAGTAACCCTAACTTTTTTAACACCTTGATGCTCTTTTTCTCTTTTCTACTTCTTTTCATAATAATTCTCCTTTTATTATCTATTTTTTTAATGATTGGCGCATAGTTATAAATATACCCCTTCATTATGGTAAACCATTAGCGAATAATCTTACCTAGAAACTGTTTCAACCGCTCATTGGAAGGATTTTTGAAAAACTCATTTGGTGTACCTACTTCCACAATCTTCCCATTGTCCATAAATACAATACGATCTGCCACTTCTTTTGCAAAGCCCATCTCATGGGTCACCACCACCATAGTAATGTTTTCTTTTGCCAACTTGATCATGACATCCAGTACTTCTTGAATCGTCTCCGGATCAAGAGCCGATGTGGGCTCATCAAATAAGATGATCTTCGTCTGGGCACATAAGGCCCGAGCAATGGCAATTCTTTGTTGTTGACCTCCGGACAAGGTGGTCGGGTAGACATGAGCTTTCTCTCTTAGCCCAACAATATCAAGATAATGATAAGCCAAAGCCTCTGCCTCTTCTTTTGATTTGTGATAGAGCTTAATAGGCGCAAGGGTTAGGTTCTTCAATATGGTCATGTGGGGGTATAGATTAAACTGTTGGAACACCATAGAAGTTGACTCTCTCACCATCCTTGTTTTATTCTTAGAGGTCATCTCTTCACCATTAATAAAGACCTTGCCACTTGTAGGCTCTTCCAGAAAATTCATACAACGTACCGTCGTTGACTTCCCTGAACCTGACGGCCCAATAATTACAAGCTTCTCACCTTCTGCCACCTCAAGATCCACATCTTGAAGCACATGCAAATCGCCAAAAAACTTATTGATTTTTTCCAAACGTATCATGTCATGCTCCTCTCCTAAAAAAATAAAACACAAAAAAAAGACGTCAAAAACCCCCTAAGGGTCTGACATCTTTGTCTTTTCAAAAGTATACTTGAAAGTAGGTTACTTGTCAATGCTTAATGCAACATCTTAAACTATAATAGAGTATTACCTTCATCTATCTCTCTAGCGGCTTTAGAAGCCGGTCTTTATCTGATAATAAGGGGGTCATGCCATCCATCAAAGGCCACTTAATACCTATGCTGGGGTCATTCCATATAAAACCAACTTCATCTTCAGGATGGTAATCGTTATCCACCATATATAGGAACTCTGCTTTCTCTGATAAGACTAAAAACCCATGGGCAAAACCTCTTGGTATAAAAAGCTGCTTCTTATTCTCTTCTGACAGTATAGCACCAAACCATCTACCATAGGTTGAAGAGCCCTTACGCACATCAACCGCAACATCAAAAATCTCACCACGTAACACCTTAACCAACTTGGCTTGAGGATACTTCTCTTGATAGTGCATACCTCTAAGCACCCCTTGAACGGACTGTGACATATTCATTTGTCGTACTTGAATGTCAATACCGGCCTTTTTAAAAATATCATAGTGGAAGCCTTCCATAAAGTAACCTCTAGGGTCACTGAAAATATGCGGCTCAATAATCATAAGGCCTTCAAGCTCTGTTTTGGCAAAAGTGAATGTGCCGATTTTGTCCATTTATATTCAACCCCTTTTCATAATCAAACCATCCTTAGATGGTCTTCATAAGGCTAGACTTCCTCTGATATGGTCATTAAATATGCTCCATATTGAATATTGGAATGCTTCTTGGCCAGCTGAATAATCTGATCCCTAGAAATAAACCCTTTTCTATAAGCAATCTCTTCTATACATGCTATGTAGAAGCCTTGTCTTTTTTGTATCGTCGCCACATAATTGGAAGCATCAAGTAGGCTTTCCGCCGTACCCGTATCCAACCAAGCCGTACCTCTACCTAACAATCTGACACTCAAATCTCCGTTTTTTAGATACACCAAGTTCAAATCCGTAATCTCCAGTTCGCCTCTTGGAGATGGCTTCAACTCTTTTGCAATCTGTATCACCTTATTATCATAAAAATACAAACCCGGTACAGCAAAATGAGACTTTGGCTTTTGAGGCTTCTCTTCAATAGAGATGGCCTTGCCCGTTTCATCAAACTCAATAACACCATAAGCAGAAGGATCTTGAAAATAATAGCCAAATATAACACTGCCCTCTTTTAGCTGTGAACACTCCTCAAGAAGGGCCGAATAACCTTGGCCATAGAATATATTATCGCCGAGTACAAGGGCTACGCTATCATCCCCAATAAAATTTTCACCAATAATAAAAGCCTCAGCTATACCATTCGCCTTTTCTTGCTCAATATAAGACAGCTTAATACCCAGTTCTTCACCTGTTCCCAACAACCCTTCAAAAATATGCAAGTCTCTAGGTGTGGAAATAATTAATATCTCTCTTATGCCGGCTAACATTAATGTAGACAATGGGTAGTAGATCATAGGTTTGTCATAAACAGGTAATAACTGTTTGGAAATAGCTTTGGTAATTGGATACAATCGAGTTCCTGACCCTCCGGCAAGTATAATCCCTTTCATAAAAACGCTCCTTTAGCATATGTATTTATAGATCACTTCATTCCTAATCATCTATTAAAAAGCATTACTGAATACTATCTAGATAACAATCCAGCGCTTGACTTGGCTCTAAGGCCACATCTTCAAAAGTAAGCAACTGACCCGGCTCAACATCACGTAGTACACGTGTGTTTTTTAGCAAACAAATAGGTACTTTATCCTTGTTACCCTCTATTTTAATAGCCATGCCTCTCACATCAAAGCCACCCGCACCGATGGTAATAACCTCATCTTTTTTGATTGCTTTTTTGGCAACCGCACCCACCGTGATTGTTGGACTTGCCGTATTATTAAGGAGCATAGGCTCACCGGCTACAACTTTGTTAAGGGTATTAACACATTCTAAATAGCATAAATGATAGGTTCTAAGAAGCACATAAGCAAGATCTTCTTTGGTTCGGAGTCTTGAAAATACCAAATAGCCAGGACGCTTGTCCGCTATTTTGTTCTTGGCAACAATCAGTACGCCCGGTGGTGACCCCTTACATAAGACATACTCACTAATCGGTTGCTTAAGTTCCATAGAAGCTCTCACCATATAGTCCATATCATATAAGGTCTCTACTGTATTGCCTAAGAGCCCGTCTTGTGCAATGGTTGCACCTAAGCCATTGGCAACAAAAGCCTGTTCAATCTGAACCTTCGTTCCATCTGTAAAAGAAATCACTTGATTTAGAGCCAGCTCTTGTTTATCGGACCAGTAGATCATTTCATCAAGTTCAGGGTTGGGGTTCAGAAAGCCTTTTAGATTCACATAAGCAAGCGGTTCAAAGCCCATGCCCTCTATTTCTTGTTTCAGCCGTGCCAAGCATCCCGGTTGATCCCCATCCGCTTCAGAAACATAGTGACCTCTTTTTACAAAATAGGTCCCTGCCGTAACATGAAACTCTGAATTCATGGTAACAACTTTTTTATTGGCCTGGGTTGCAGCCATAACTATATCTGTCGCGTGGTATACATCTCCTGAACATTCAAAAACAATATCACAATGATCCAAAAAATCTTCAAAGGAATTTGTGAGTATTTCCTGTGGCAATGCCTCAACCGTCTTAATATCCCGCCTCGTCAGCATCCTTGAAGTCGTAAAATTATCCGATGCTTCTAATGCATGATAAAGCCCTGTAGCAATAAATCCTGTACCTACAATACCAATCTTCGTAATCTTTTGCATCTAATCCCTCCCAAAATCGTAATACTAAGTATCAATCTCTATATAAGTGTCATCTTGTGACTTAGCCCTCCTGGGCATACATCTTACTATAATAATGGGCATAATCACCAGATAGGATGTTTTCAATCCATTCAGGGTTGTCCATATACCACTGAATCGTCTCTTTTATGCCTTGTTCAAAAGTATAAGTCGGTTCCCATCCCAGTTGGGTCTTAATCTTCGTGTTGTCAATGGCGTACCTTCTGTCATGACCCGGACGGTCTTTAACATATTCAATAAGCGCCTCTGACTTACCTAGGGTATGAATAATTAACTTAACAATCTCAATATTGGCTTTCTCATTGTTCCCACCGATGTTATAGACTTCTCCATCTATGCCTTTACATAAAACCGTATCAATAGCCCGGCAGTGATCCAATACATGGAGCCAATCTCTCACCTGCATACCGTCACCATAGACCGGAAGAGCTTTTTCCTTAAGGCAGTTGGAGATCATAAGGGGAATAAGCTTCTCAGGGAACTGATAAGGGCCATAGTTGTTGCTGCATCTTGTTATGTTCACCGGCAGACCAAAAGTCTCATGGTAAGCTCGAACAATCATATCTGCACTTGCCTTTGAGGCCGAGTAAGGACTATTCGGCATAAGGGGCATCGTTTCCACAAACATACCGGTCTTATCAAGGGCACCATACACTTCATCCGTTGAGACTTGAAGAAACTTAACCCCCGGCTTGTAAGCTTTGCAATACTTATCCTTCGGATTGACTTTCCAGTATTTTTTTGCCAAATCAAGAAGCACTTGCGTCCCCAATATATTCGTTGTTAAGAAGACTTCAGGGTCTTCAATACTTCTGTCGACATGAGACTCTGCAGCAAAATTAACTACCCAATCCATATCATAAGCACTAAAAATCTCTTCCACTGTTTCACGGTTTCTAATATCACCTTTTATAAAAGTATAATTATCATACTTATCCATGTCCGATAGATTGGCCAGATTACCTGCATAGGTCAAATCATCCAGATTGATGATCCGATCCTTGGGATATTTCTTCACCATCATCTTAACAAAATTACTTCCGATAAAACCAGCACCACCAGTAACGAGAATCGTCTTCATAACCCTACACCCCTCTATATCTAGATTCATAACTTATTTACTATGACTTTGTTAATAAGTACTTCTTAATATATATCTTGAATCTTTTAAGTACACTTAAAGATTGAAAATGTTCTATGTATTCATCGGACTTTGCTTCTTCAATATTGCCGGCAAGAATCAGCAAATCAAATCTGTTTTTTTTGATTTTTTTATGAATCGCCTCAGTATATATTTTGTTGGTATGTTCGTCAACTTTTATTAGCATATGTTCAACCCTATCAAAATGATGGGTAATCTTGTCCATACTTGACTTTGTCATTT
Organism: Petrocella sp. FN5; assembly: GCF_029210395.1. Lineage (GTDB taxonomy): Bacteria > Bacillota > Clostridia > Lachnospirales > Vallitaleaceae > Petrocella. Next base: position 8,347 of record NZ_JARGDP010000055.1, read on the forward strand.
TTTCTGTCCATGAATTGGCATCACCCACGCGGTAAGCCGACATAAAAGCATCTATATAGTACACCTTACCACTCACTGCCAGATGTACCAACAAAGGAAAATCACCAATTAAACATTCGTAGTAAAAGTCCGGTCGAACAGCGAACTTTCTAGCATAGAAAATAGAATTCATAGCAAATAACCCGCCACCACCTATAATAACTTCTTCCGTTGTAAACCTTCTAGATTCTTGACTTGGTCGTACTTCTCCAACTTTTTTGCTTGTGTTTGCATTAATCTTATAGGCCCCATGTGCACAGACACTATAATCCGGATGATTCTCCATAAAATCCGTTTGCTTTTGTAGCTTATCCGGATCTATCCAAAAATCGTCACCTTCACAAATGGCAATATACTTACCTTGAGCAATGTCCAAATAAAAATCAAAAACATGAATCCCTTTTGAATATTGATTTTCTTTTTGATAAATCGCTTTTATCCGGTCTGGGTATTTTTCTTCATATTCCTTTATAATACTTGCCGTATCATCTGTTGAGGCGTCATCATGTAAAAGAATCTCATAATCAAAATCCGTTTTTTGCATCAAAAAGCTATCCAAAGCCTCCGCAATATATTTTTCATGATTATACGCAACACATATGATGCTTACCAATACATTACCCATATTTTATACATCCTTTATACCTTTTAGGCTGTGACCAAGTGTCTTAAACCGTCCTTATCTAGGACTCATCAACACGCTCTAGTTCTATATACACATATTAATAAAATTATAGCATTCTTTATAAGAACAATCAACGCACTGCTTATGATTACAGATTTTTTTCAACACCGTATTGCCGCACTTGTGCCAGAAGTTCACTGGGAGGCATAAACATCATCCCATCAATAATAGACATCCCCGGTACAAAACAATCTCGACCTTGATTATAAGGCTTCAGCTTATTCCTTACAAACAAGACCTGGGCCCCATGATCTGTATATTTGGCCGGATCATAAAAATCCATCCCTCCAGGTGGGTTATAATAGGTCTTTCCCCCAAGGGCCAAAGTAACATAGAGCCCCCATTCATCAGGGGCTTGAATCTTAGGTAACTCAAGGTTCAGCTCTGACAAAACCATCATACGGCTTTCTAGTCCTATATAAGCCATGACCTGCTTAAGGCTGTGGACATGAAACTGGGTCAAAGAATCGGTCTCATAAGCCAAGCATGCTTCAACCACCTCCATAGCTTCCTTATAATAGGGTGCCTGGTCTTTGTACCGTGATAGATCTTGCCTTAGTTTTTCTTTCCATGGCAAAGCTTGTTGTATACGAATCTCTTTAATAACCGTCTTTAGTGGTGCTTTTTTAACCGGCATATTAATATAAGCAAAGGCCCCATGATCACTAAGAATCCGATTCCGGTTCATCCAACCTTGTCGGATGTACTGAACTTCATCAAAAACAACAAAGACATCTGCCTGGTCTATGACTGAATAATAACCTAAATAAGGGAAAAAATAAGGTTGCATCAAAGCAACTGATTCCACCTGCTTTATCATCTTAACCCCTCCTTTTATCCTCTAATGATGTCACAGATTCGGTCCACATCATCTAGACCTAAGTCTGCATACAAGGGTAAATTCAACACATTTTCGGCTATCTGCAAGGCGACCGGTGTGGCCTCGGCTTGGTGCTTATCTCTATAACAATCACAGCGACTGATTAGAGGGTAGAAATACTTTCTTGGGATGATCTCATGGGATTTGAGCGCTTCAAAAACTACGTCCCTACTCATCTTATAGCCATCAAAAACAACCGGCATGTAGCCATAGTTGTGGTCCACCCCTTCCTGTTCTTTGGCAAGTCGGATGCCCTCAACACCTTCAAGATGGTCATAATAACGCTTAGACACACTTTTTCTCTTAGCAATCTCATCATCGATATGTCTTAGATTACATATACCCATAGCCGCTTGAAACTCATTCATCTTAGCATTGCCACCTACACACGCTACAGACTCCGGGCCTGTAATACCAAAGTTTTTAAGGTCGTTGAGCTTCTTCTTCAAAGACATATCCTTATATGTAACCCCACCACCTTCAATGGTGTTAAACACCTTCGTGGCATGAAAACTAAACATAGAAGCATCACCAAAAGCACCAATGCCCTGGCCCTTAACCTTAACACCAAAGGCATGAGCCGCATCATATATAACCTTCAGATTATACTTCCTAGCGATGGTCTCAATTTGTTCCACTTGACACACATGACCATAGACATGAACCGGGAGGATGGCTGAAGTCTTATCCGTAATCAAGCTTTCAATCTTGTCCGCATCCATGGTATAATCCACAGCATTAATATCACAAAAAACCGGCTCCAACCCCTTCCTAACAATGGCATGGGTCGTAGACACAAAAGTAAAAGGTGTTGTAATCACCTCTCCTTTAAGTCCCAATGCTTCTATAATAGATTCTAATCCCAAGTGTCCGTTTGCAAACAAAGTGATATTGGGTACCTGAAGATAATCTAATAACTGTGCTTCCAAAGCCCTATGTTTATCACCCATATTGGTTAGCCAACGGGTGTCCCATAAGTCTTTTATTTCTTCTATATACGCTTCCATACTTGCCATGGATGACCGTGTTACCTCGATTGCCAATACAATTGCCCCCTTAACCGCTAATCTTTTCTCTTCTCTAATAACTGCTTCATCGTCGTAACCAAATAATTGAAGCACTCTATCTTAAACACCATAGCCAATCCTATATAGATTATTAGGCCGGCCCCCACTTGTACAAGAAGTAATAGCCCCGCCTGCATCTTAAGTAAATAAAAACCATAAATCAAACCACCCATAAGACCGGAAATAAATAAAGCCGGCATAATGTCCATTAACTGCTCTCTATAACTATAATTCAACAAACGTTTGTTGGGATAGGCGTTAACAAAACTAGATATAAGGCTATTAACCCCTTGTCCCAAAGCGATGGCATACACCCCAAAAGGCAAGCTCACCCCTAAGATGATCAGACCGTATATTTTCTTAATCACTTCTAACTTTAAGAAAATATCACTACGCCCCATAGCATTGATCGCCTGAAGATTCGCCGTATGGATAGGCATCAAAGCATAGGTCAAACAAGCAATCTGCAAAAAAGGAACCGCCGGCAACCATTTGTCCGTAAGTAAGACCAAGACCAAAGGCCTAGCAACCACAGCCATACCCACCATCATGGGAAAAATCAAAAAAGAACTAGAGACAATGGCCCTTCTCATCATTTCCTTAACTCTTTTTCTGTCCTCTTGATGGGCGGACAAAGCCGGTAACATAACCGACTGAATGGATCCGTTAATATTGGTAACCATGAGCTCAGGAAATTGCCGTCCTCGGTTGTAGAAGCCAAGCATCGCCGGTACATACATCTTACCAATAATCAGGGCACTTAGATCTCTGTACAAGGTATCAATAAGGGCCGATGCAATGAGTTTGCCTGCATAGTCAAAAAGCACCTTAAGCCTTTTTAGGGATAACAAGAGATGGGGACGCCATTTGACCGTGAACCAGAGAATCATAGCGATGACAAGTTGATTGGTCAACTGCTGTGCCACCAAGGCCCAGACCCCAAGGCCATAAAAGGCCATGGCAATACCCACAAGACCGGACACCAAGACCGCACCCAGACTGCTGACAAACAACCTTTTAAACAACATATGCCGTGCCACATAAGCGTTTTGAACCGAGTTAAGCGCGCCTATGAACAAAGTCAAAGACACCACCCTTAACACGGGCACAAGCATGGGCTGGCTATAAAAACTTGCAATAAAAGGCGCCCCAAGAAAAATAAGCCCGTATAATAAGCCTGCAACTCCTAAGCTCAAATAAAACACCGATGAAAAATCAAGCTCATCGACCTCTTTTTTCTGAATAAGGGCTGTGTTAAAGCCACTCTGAACAAACACGTTGGCCAAGAGAACAAAGACCATAACAATAGCAATAATTCCATACTCTTGTGGCAAAAGCAGCCGTGCCAGTATGACCTGCACCACAAACTGAACGCCTTGGCTTCCGCTTCGCTCTAATAATTTCCACAACAAAGAAGAAAGTATCTTAGACTTGTTCACCTCTGAACCCATTATTCATACTTCCTTTTAATGGTTTTAAATAGCATGGTTATTTTTGGCAAATGTTGCTTAATAAATATATTCAGTTTTTCATACAGGCTCAAAGCCTTATATTGCTCGATATAGGTCTCAGATCTGGCCTCTTCATAAGCACCAATGCACACCAATAGATCGAATCTGTTCTTCATCATCTTCTTGTGAATGGTCGTCGTGTATGCCTTGTTGGTATAAGCATCCACTTCTCTTAACATCTGTTCTATACGGTTCACATGCTCTTTTTTGGTATCCATACATGCCTTAATCAACTGAACCGTCCATGAACCCACATCCCCGACTCGGTAGGCCGACATCAAATCACCCATATAGTGGACCCGACCACACAGGGCCAGATGAATCATCAAAGGATAGTCCCCTACTGAGCAGTTTAGATAGAACTGGGGTGGCTTAGAAAAAACCCGTGGGTAGAGCATGGAATTGGTTGCAAACAAGCCACCACCACCAAGAATAACCTCCTGAGTTGTATAATCTCTAGAGTCCTTACTGGGTTGTACCTTACCCACTTTTTTGTGGGTGACAGCATGTACCTTGATTGCCCCATGGACGCAGACACTGCAATCCGGATGCTTCTCCATATAATCTACCTGCTTTTGTAGCTTACTAGGGTCTGTCCAGTAATCATCCCCTTCGCAAATGGCGATGTACTTACCCTTGGCATAAGCTTGGTAGAAATCAAGAACATGAACGCCTTTTGAATATTGGTTCTCCATCTGATAGATTGGCTTAATAATCTCCGGATATTCAAGGGTATAACGCCAAATAATGTCCGGTGTCCGATCCGTTGAAGCATCGTCATGTATTAAGACCTCATATCCAAAATCCGTCTTCTGCATCAAGAAGCTCTCAATAGCATCTGCGATAAAGGCTTCCTGATTATAGGTAATACATACCACACTTACCAATAGGTCGCCCATAAGCCTTACATCCTAGGCTTTGGTGTCTTTTTCTTCTTAGAAGGATCTGGTATATTGCTATGGATCTTGATGCCATCATCAATCACTTCCATAAAATAAGATTTATTTGGGTCAAGCCCTATATCCTCTAATAGATATGAAGGTACTTCAATTGATCCATCTTCATTCACCGTAAAAATGCCCTTGCTTTCCATATTATAATCCTCTCTTTTCATCGTCTATATAAAAGTTTCCGCTGATACTATTATATAACAATACACAGATAGATGCCATACATATTGTCTTGTCTTTACAATCTATTTTGCAAAAGAAAATCAGATTGCCTCCAATGGCTTGTTCCATTCTTTTCTTCCGGTTTCACTTATTTTTTTGGCAGGTACTCCGGCTACAGTGATATTTTCTTCATTGAAAGACTTGTTCACAACCGCATTGGCACCTATGGCCATATAATCAGCCAGCCTTATACCTCCAAGAATAACCGCGCCAATTCCAATAACCACATTGTTTCCTATTAGGGGAACACCACTGTCTCTTCCACCCGCTACAATACTGGTATTAATATGGATAGAACAATCTCGACCAATCTTCGCGTCCTGATTCACTAAGATGGGCCCTAGGTGCATGATTTTTAGCCCTTGATCAAAACAATTAATAGGAATATGAATACCATATTTGTTTTGTAGACTTTTCAGTCTAAGCTTATAATAATTAGCTCGTATGCTATGGCCTTGATTCCTATGGTATTCTGCCCTTCGCAATAAAGAGTTGTGTCGCCACAGTATTTGTCGTTCTCGGAATTCAAAAAAGGGAATGGTAAACCTAGATGCATTGTACTTCTCTTTTTCAACCTTCAAAAATGCCTTCAGATCTTCCTTGCTCTTAACAAACAAAGTACCAGTAGATGATTCATTCATATAAATACCCCTTCTCTTCCCAAGTCATCGTTACAGTTGTTTCAATTATATAACAAGACCAGCATGGACGCCATAGATATTGTCTAATCCTCGATGTTCTACAGCCATCTCTTGAACTAGGTCTTCTTCATCCTACACCCTCTTATTTCGACCTTCAACCTAACGGTTAAGAAAACAAACCTTAATCCTTATCCGATACTCTAACCATTATCTCATTACGCCTGTACATCGGTGGCATAAAAGGTGGGTTGTAGAATGCTAGCATAAAGTTGGATGCTTTTTGTACAAGGCATAAATATATGGAATCGGAACGCCGGATGGGTTGATATAATTATAATCTTCATATTTAACAAGCTCAAACTCAGAACCCATACGCCTTGTCATTTCATCAATTGAGTAGCGATGAAGCTTAAGTCCCGCACATTTTCTAGGTGCCTTCGTAGAGAACTCTGCCAGTAAAGCATAGCCTCCAGATTTTATTGCCGACTTCAAGTTTACGAAATACTTTTGGATATCCGCTTCTTTGCGTAAAAAATGAAGAACAGCACGGTCAATCCAAATATCAGCCTGGGTTATTCCTTCTGGTAGTTCTTTTGAGATGTCGTGATGCAGCCAAGTTAATTTACTGTTTTTTCCTATTCGGGTTTTTAGTTTATTTAGAGCTTCATCGCTGATATCATTTAGAATAAGATGATGCCCTCTGTTAAGAAGCTGATCAACGAGTGCTGATGTTCCTGCACCCGGGAGAAAAACCGTGTCAAACTCAGCCCTAGGAATCAGATCCATAAACTTTAAAGTCTGTGAGACATCATCCTCATACCATCCCAGTTCAGGATCAACTTTGGTGGAAAAAATCGCATTCCAGTGTTCATTTGGTGTTTTTATCTTCTTCATCCTGCCTAACATATTATGTACCTACTTCCGTGAAATTATATTTAACTTTGAAGATTTTTTGAATTTTTCTAGTCCGTGTACCATTGCTCGCCTCGCAAGACTTCTTCTAGCGCTTGCTCAACCCTTTCATCAGTTTCTTCCTTTAAAGACCCATACAAGGACAGTAGGTCCACATGGTGCCTATTAGAAAACAGTCTAGGATCATAGTCCCAAATCTCTAGCTCCACCAGTTTTGTATCTTTTATAAAGTCCTTATTTTCAACAATTTCAACCTGCTCTTTATTTAACTTATTTTTATCTATTGCCATTATCGGATGACTAGGTGGATTGATCATGGATAATCCTGCCAATGCACTTAGTCCAGCAGTCAAAGCATCTAACGGCTTTGTCTTTGTGTAAATGATTCTTCTCACTGGGGTCTTTAGATATTCACGTCCCCTGTGAAAGTAGTCCGGATCTGAAATCCTCTTATATTCCTTGCTACGCCCCGTCTTTCCTCCAACTTCATAGGTGATGAGGTTCGCATGGTATAAATCATTTAACGCCCTTGAAGCTGTCATTTTATTAAAGCCTAACTTTTTTGCAAACTCAGTCGTGTTCACAACATCCTCTTTATGGTACAAGAAGTACAAATACGCAATCTGCACAGGTGTTGTAAAACCCGTCACTTTTTCTTCAACATGTTCTTGCGCTTTTTTTAAATCAAGCCCCAGGAATGGCAAGTACATCTGTCCATCTTCAATCACAAAGGCAATTCGATTTTCAATTAGGCTTTTTCTTCTATACCTGGTGATATCTTTGTAGCATAAAACAATTTGACGATCTGTTTGATTTTTAATTTGCTTCATATGCTTTAGAAGCTGATCGATATTCGGCATCTCATCAATAACTTCTAGTAAAATACACCGTGTTCCAAGAATCGTCATCTCATAAAAGTTATAGCTATCCTTTAAAAAAATTGGAAAATCATTCTTTTTTAGCCACGGTTTTATGGTAAGATCTTCATCGATATTTACTTTTAAGTAAGGCTCTGCAGTCATAACCAATTAAACCACCTCCTAATGTAACATTTAACCCTTTAAATATAACATCATTACTGTTATATTGCAAGTCATTTTGTTACATTAGGTTAATTTCCTTTTTGATTGTGATCTTCCAGAATTTTAGACCCTCCAAAACACCTAGAACGATTTTCTTATAATCATCCATAGGTATTTGAACGGTCATCACATGTGGACGTTCATAGAATTGGCCGCTTCCATATGTGATTCGATATTGAAATTGAAAATCCATTATTTTCACCTCGATTTACTCATGATGCTTTTTGTACAAGGCATTCATTTGGTGTATTTATGTTCTTATTTCTGCCTAACATATGATATACCTACTTCCGTGAAATTTTATTTAACTTTGAAGGAACGTCGACATCCTCACCATAATCTCATTGCGCCTGAACATCGGTGGCATTAAAGGTGGGTTATAGAAGGCAAGCATATAATTAGATGCTTTCTTGTAACCATGCTGATCCATCCAAGACCTCAACTTCTCCATCATCTTTCCTTCCTTCGCACTTCCTGAGGTACCACTATACCTTATAACGGCAAAAGTACCTTTATCAAATTTCTTTATGCTCAATAAGGGATTATTAGGTTTTGGAATATTGTCCCAATGGGCACTTGGCACTACAAATGCCATGGTCTGTCCTTCACTGCTGACTTCTTCAAATATTTTAATATAAAAACGATTCTTCTAATTGCCTTTACCAGCTTGGCTATGATGCAAAAACCTGATTACTCAGTCTGTGCAATCACAGCCTCTAACTTATATACTAATGTATTTTCTCCATTCTTGATTCTAAGCTTCACATTGTAGCTCTTATTATTCAATTCTATTATTTTGCGTAGTATAC
>NZ_JARGDP010000056.1 GCF_029210395.1 Petrocella sp. FN5
GGTAATATGAAAAAGTTTTTATCAATTTTAATTGTATTGGCAATGCTAGGTGCTATTGCAGGATGTGGTGCCGCAGAGACAGAGACACAGCCAGAAACAACAGAAACTGAAACAGCAGGGACAGAAACTCAGGAATCAGAAACAACAGAATCACAGAAACTAACCATTTGGGCGTGGGACCCTAACTTCAATATTGCTATTATGAACCGTGCCGGTGAAATATACAAAGAAAGCAATGGAGATGTTGAGTTTGAAGTCGTAGACTATGCAAAAGGTGACCTTGAACAAAAGTTGCATACAATGCTTGCTTCAGGCACAACAGATGGTTTACCGGATATCGTACTTATTGAAGACTACAATTCACAAAAATACCTTCAGTCTTATCCAGGAAGCTTTGAAGATTTAACAGGGAAAATCAATCATAGTGACTTTGCAGAATATAAGGTCGCACTAATGACAATGGATAATGGTGTTTATGGTGTACCTTTTGACTCCGGTGTTGCAGGCACCTATTACCGTACTGATTATTTAGCAGAAGCAGGTTTTTCTCCAGAAGACATGAACAACATCACTTGGAATCGCTTCATTGAAATCGGTGAAGAAGTTTTTGAAAAAACAGGTCATCAGATGATGGCTACCGACCCTTATGATGGTGGTCTTATGAGAATTATGTTAAATGGAGCGGGTTCATGGTACTTTGACAATGACGGCAACCCAACAATCGCTAATAATGTCGCTTTAGCAGAAGCAGCAAGAATCTATACTGACATTGTCAACTCACCAATGACTAAGAAAACATCCGGTTGGGGAGAATGGGTTGGTGCATTAAATACTGGGGATGTTGCATCCATTACAACTGGTGTTTGGATAACAGGGTCAGTAAAAGCTGAGCCATCACAATCCGGCTTATGGGCACTTGCACCTGTACCAAGACTTGATGTGCCAGGAGCAGTAAATGCTTCGAACTTAGGTGGATCAAGCTGGTATGTATTATCATCATCAGCAAATAAAGATTTGGCGGTTGATTTCTTAAATGAGACCTTTGGTAAAGACGTTGATTTCTATCAAGAGATTTTAATCAGCAATGGTGCAGTTGGATCATACTTGCCATCAGCTAGTGGAGAAGCTTATAGCGCAGGTGATGAGTTCTTTGGTGGCCAGGTTGTATTTGGTGAATTTGCTAAATGGATGGATGAAATACCTTCATTGAACTATGGATTATATACTTATGAAGCAGACGCTGCCATATTAGCAGAGATGGCATCCATCTATGAAGGTGGATCCGTAGAAGAAGCTATGGCGCGTGCAGAGGAACAAGTGAAGTCACAGATACAGTAGTTGTTAAGGAGACTAGTCATTGACTAGTCTCCTATCATAAAGCGCTATGATATTTTCTACTTATAAGAAGGAGAAGTTAAGGAAGGGATATATATGAAATCAAAGGGCAAGAAAAAGTATATTAATAGAAAAAGTCAGGTTATTGGGTGGAGCTTCGTAGCAATTGCTGTAATATTAGCAGCTGTTTTTGCCATCTATCCTATACTTAACTCCATGTATCTATCCACCATGTCCGGTAAAGGTGTGGTTTATGAATTTGTTGGCTTAGGTAACATAAAAAGGCTTTTTAGAGATGCTGTATTTAAACAAGCACTTAAAAATACCATGGTGTACTTCATATTCCAAGTACCGATTATGTTGACGCTTGCTTTGGTTATAGCCAGTTTACTGAACGATAAAAAACTTAAGTTCAAAGGCTTTTTTAGAACAGCCATATTTTTACCCTGTGTTACATCGTTGGTGGCCTATTCTATCTTGTTTAAAAGTATGTTTAGCGTTGATGGACTTATTAATCAAACCCTTCTATTTCTTAATATAATCGATGCACCAATAGCGTGGTTACGAGATGCATTTTATGCCAAAGTAACGGTCATACTTGCTATTACATGGCGTTGGACAGGTTATAATATGATTTTCTATTTGGCAGGTCTACAAAACATTGATCCAGCCATCTATGAAGCAGCTGAAATAGACGGTGCGTCTAAAATAAAGCAGTTTTTTTTCATTACAATACCCATGCTCAAACCCATCATATTATTTACATCGATTATGTCGACGATAGGTACCCTTCAGTTGTTTGATGAAGTCGTTAATTTAACTGGCGGCGGTGCATCAACACCAACGTTTAATGCTACCATGACATTGTCTCAGTATATCTACGACTTATCCTTTAAGTTTGTTCCGAATTTTGGTTATGCAGCTACAGTTTCCTATGTAATTGTGTTCTTTATTGCAATTTTATCCATTATACAGTTTAGAGTGGCAGGTGATGATCATGTATAGACTAAGAAATATATTTAAGTATTGCTTTTTATCGATAGCGGCATTCGTATCTATTTTCCCATTTGTCTGGATGATTATTGGCGCAACCAATACTGCCACAGATATCACCAAAGGGAAAATGACCATCGGTAGCGAGTTGTTTGCCAATCTAAGTATGTTATTTAAGATGGTAGATATGAAAACCATACTTATTAATTCAGGGAAAATAGCTTTGATAAGTACATTTTTACTATTATTATTTGCATCACTTGCAGGTTATGGCTTTGAAATCTACAAATCAAAAAACAAAGAACGTTTGTACACTATATTGTTATTAACCATGATGGTACCTTTTGCAGCACTGATGATACCACTATTTAGGATGTTCGCCAATATGAGTCTTCTGGATTCTCATATAGCGGTCATCATCCCTACAATTGCCACACCATTTATGATTTTTTTCTTCAGACAAAACACGAAAACATTTCCTTCAGATTTAATACAAGCAGCGCGGGTAGATGGTTTAAATGAATATCAAGTGTTCTTTTTAATCTATATACCAACCATGCGATCAACATTTGCTGCTGCTGGTATTATCGCCTTTATGACAAGTTGGAACAGTTTTTTATGGCCACTAATTGTGTTACAATCCGATGGACAAAAGACCATAACACTGGTTATATCCTCACTGTCATCTGCTTATTTTCCTGAATACGGGGTTATTATGGTAGCAATCGTTATAGCTACCTTGCCAACCATCCTCATATTTTTCTTATTACAAAGAAGATTCGTAGAAGGTATGCTCGGATCTATAAAATAAAGAACCTAGTTTTAAGTTGGTTTAGGTCAGTACGTGACCTAGACCAATACTTATTTTGATAAAACTTTAACAATAAAAGAAGTAAAACGGCTAAATAACAATAAATATCTACAGATAATAGTTATCATTTAAAAGCTAAAGTCTTGTTATTACTAGTTTTGAACGAAATGTTAACAATAAAAATTTTTGTGAAAATATATACGAAAAGACTTGAAAAAAAGTCCAAAACATGATAATCTTTATCATATAAAGAAAATGATATGTTTTCTCAATTAAAAATTTAAATGAGAAAAATAACCGGCGTATTAGGTGGTTACTTTCAGTATAGCGAAAGAAGGAGTGGTCTTATGTCTTTGAATAAAGCAAAAATCGGACAAACATTCACAATAGTAAGAATAGAAGGTCATGAAAAGATCAAAAAGTTTTTATTCACATTAGGATGTTTTGAAGGTGAGTGCATAACCATTATTTCTAAACTGGCAGGCAATTATATCGTGAACATAAAGGACAGCCGTTATGCCATTGATGAAGCCATGGCCAAATCCATTCGTTTGGCTGCATAAATTTTCAATATACGGAGGTCAGTACAGTCTCCACAGTTGGTATTTTATTACCAAAGTAAGTGTACAACATGCTGTTTAACACAGCATATTTTCATAATCACTCAGTGATAGTGACTATCAATTTCATATTATGTGGAGGAAGCAAGCATGAAAATCGCATTAGCAGGGAATCCCAATTCGGGAAAAACAACACTTTTCAACGCTCTTACAGGAAAGACCGAGTATGTTGGGAACTGGGCCGGTGTAACCGTCGAAAAAAAAGTAGCAGCCATTAAGCATAAGTATCAAATTGTAAAAGAACCAATTGATATTGTGGATTTGCCGGGTGCTTATTCTATTTCGCCTTATACAGGTGAAGAAGCCATTACAAGTGATTTTGTACTTGAAGCAAAGCCGGATGTGATTGTTAACATCGTTGACGGTGCCAATATCAGTCGAAGTCTATTCTTTACAACACAGCTACTTGAGCTTGGCATTCCTGTCGTTGTTGCTTTGAATAAGGCGGATATCTTATCAAAACGTGGGGATATAGTAGATAGTCAAGAGTTGGAAAAGGCTCTTGGATGTAAAGTTGTAACCATCACAGCGACGACAGAAAAAGGTCTGGAAGACCTAGTGACGACAGCTCTTGATATTGTAGGCACTAAGCAAGAACCTTTGAACATTGTTGATTTAGATGGAAACAATGATGTGGCCAGGCAAACATGGATTAACACAATTCTGGAAAAATCACTGAATAAGAAGCACAATGCGAGCCGCGTCAACATATCAGACCGAATAGACATGGTTGTTGCACATAAGTGGTTTGGATTGCCAATATTCTTCTTAATTATGTGGGGGGTTTATGCTTTTTCTATAGAAGGATTAGGTGGATTCTTATCAGGGTATTTGAACGATGTGGTTTTTGGTGAAGTAATACCGGATGCCTTAAATGGTTTTTTTGAAGGCATTGGCGTGAATCCTTTGATGCAAGCATTAATTGTTGATGGTGCTATAGGTGGTGTCGGTGCTGTTGTAGGCTTTTTGCCTTTGATTATGGTATTGTTTTTTTGTTTATCTTTGCTTGAAGACAGTGGTTATATGTCAAGAGTTGCGGTTATCATGGACCGCTATTTCAAAAAAATTGGTTTATCAGGTAAGTCCATTATTCCTATGATTGTAGGTTCTGGTTGTGCAATACCTGGTGTTATGGCTACCAGAACCATCGAGAATGAGAATGAAAAAAGAATGACAACAATTCTGACACCCTTCGTACCGTGTGGTGCTAAATTACCTATTATTGCTTTGTTTTCAGTCGTATTCTTCCCAAACACTTCATGGGTAGGACCTAGTATTTATATCATAGCCATTGGTGTCATCATCATGGGGGGACTTCTACTTAAAAAATTATTTGTATGGGAGAACTCATCTTTCTTCATTATGGAACTACCGGAGTATAAGATGCCAAGTATCAAAAATGCCATTATCCAAATGTTTGATAAAGCAAAAGGCTTTGTTTATAAAGCAACAACCATTATATTGGTTATGAATACCTTAGTATGGTTCATGCAAGCCTTCAATTGGAAGCTTCAGGCGACGGATATTCAATCTGAAAGTATTCTGGCATCTGTAGGGTCGGTCATAGCACCTCTCTTAATTCCCCTTGGGTTCGTAGGATGGCAGCTAGCGGCTGCTAGCATTACAGGTTTTATTGCTAAGGAGAATGTTGTGGCTACCTTTGCGGTATTATTTGCAATGGCTTCTGAAGAAGCTCTTCATGTACCTGGAGGTGCATTATCACAAATGTTCACCCCAGTTACAGCGTATGCATTTTTAGCATTTAATCTTTTTACGCCACCTTGCTTTGCGGCAATAGGCGCCATGAACGCTGAAATGGACTCGAAAAAATGGTTCTTTAGAGGACTGGCTTTCCAACTTAGTGTTGGTTATATTTTAGCATTGTTGATTACCCATATTGGTACACTTATTATATATGGTGAAACAGCAGTTGGGTTTGTTCCTGCAATTTTCGTTTTGATTGCCTATGCAATTGGTGTAATGCTCTTGATTAAAAGAGCCAATCATTCAAAAACAGCCTTAGTAGAAGCAACAGAATAGGAGATGATCATATGATTCCTACAATTATTGTGGGTGGTATATTTGCAATAATCATGATATGGGCTTTTATTCACACAAAAAGAGACCTAAAATCCAGTAAATGCGCCGGATGTTCGGTTAACAACTGCTCTTCGAGAAAATGATATAAGAGATATTGGCGTATGATGACCAAAAAACCCTTTTCAAGAGATCTTATGAAAAGGGTTTTTTGTGGTATAATTAGCAGGTAAGAAAGAGTAAGGAGGATGTATTATGCCCTTTGGAAAACACATTTATGAAGCTCGAAGCTTAATGGAATTAAAACGTTATCAAAATAGATTCATGTTTAAACGTCGTAGTGTTGCAGAACACATGTGGTCCGTTGCTAAGATTGCTCAAGGTCTTGCTATCTGGGAAAGTGAGAAGTTTGGTCATGAGGTGAACATGGCTTTGTTGCTTGAGCGAGCCATTAACCATGACTTGATTGAGCTTGCTACTGGCGATATTATCGCAACGACCAAAAAAAAGACGAAAGAAATGAAAGCGGCCCTTCTAGAGATTGAAGAGATTGCTTTTGAAGAAGAGATTAAAGCGGACATACCAAAATCATGGCGCCCTAGATTCAAGGCCTTCATGTTAAACCCTAAGGCAGATGATCCGGAAGGTCTGATTTTAAGTGCTGCAGATATTATTGATACGGTCCTTGAAGCCATAGAAGAAGTGAAGCTCGGCAATGAGCCTTTTAGGAAGATCCTTAAGGAAGTCACTGTATTATTGATTACAATTGATCTAGATTGTGTGCGCTATTTCTTAAGATATGCCCTAGAGGATTTTGGACTTGATATTCCCACTTATTATGGCGAGCGAGTAGCTGAGTATATTGATGGTTTATACTTTGATCCTTCAGTTTTTGAGAGCTAAAAAGGCTATCTCAGATTGAGATAGCCTTTTTAGAAGCTTTATGAGTGAAATGGCTGTCCATGAATATCCAGTATTTTGGGTGCCATGGGTGCACGCAACTGGGAAGGCTGAGGAAAACCGGATCCAACAAGGGGTCTGGCATAGTATTTAAAGGCATCTGTTACATTATTGCCTTCCGGTGTGATGAATTCATCTGGCATAAACCTTGTTTTTCCTGCAATCAAACTTAAATCAACCAGTTTGTAATTGACACTATAGTAACCGGTGCGTTCGATGACAATGGAACCGTCTACATTATCCCAAATAGCAAAATGAGCGGCTTTTTCTCCGACTTCTCGGGCCTCATTTGAATCCACATCGGATATTGCACCAATGAAGTTACGTTGCGTATAACCTAAAGTATCAGAACGTACCCGGTCAATGTTAAGCTTTTCTTTGACAAGAGCAGTCAGACTATCTCCAAGTGAACCGGAACCGGACAGTTGTAAGTTACCATGGGCATCTTTTTCAACGGTGTCTACTAGATTGGTAATTAAAGGCTTACCATATTTATCTTTTATACCTTCTGAAATTGCAACAATACATCGTCCGTACTTTGCATAGGCATCTTTAACATCCAATAAGAACTGGTCAATGTCGAAGGCACGTTCTGGCAAATAGATTAGATGTGGACCGTCATCGGGATACTTCCTTGCTAAGGCTGCAGAAGCCGTCAAAAAGCCTGCATTTCGCCCCATGATGACCGCGATATAGACGCCAACCAAGGCGCGATTATCCAGATTCAAGCCCATAAAAGCCGTACTGACAAAACGTGCAGCAGATCCATAACCAGGGGTATGATCATTAAGCACCAAATCGTTATCTATGGTTTTTGGTATATGAATAGCTCTAAACTCATAATCTTGTTGTACCGCTTGTTCATTAACAATTCGAACGGTATCAGCAGAATCATTACCGCCTATATAGAAAAAATAGCGAACATCATGGGCTTTAAGAACTTTGAACATTTCTTTACAATAAGAAAAATCAGGCTTAACCCTTGTAGATAGAAGGGCTGAAGCAGGTGTGGCAGCCACCCTTTCTAAGTTATGAGTGGTTTCACGTGTCAAGTCCATAAAGCGTTCGTTCATAATACCCTCTACACCATTTAGAGCACCATAAACGCGTGTGACTTGAGGGAACTTTCTTGATTCTAGTACAGCCCCAACAAGACTCTGGTTAATAACTGAAGTTGGACCACCGCCTTGTGCGATAACCACTTTACCTTTTAATTCCATTAAAATACCTCCTCAATTAGGTTAATGTGAAAACCTGATTTATTATAGCTTAGTTTTGACCCTCTAACCATAGCGTGTAACAAAAAATGAATATGAGTTGCTTTGTTGCTAACATTATATCATATAGAATAGAGCTTGACATGAAAAAATACAATACAAAAAAAGTAATAAAAAGCTTGACACATATATCCTTATATCGTAATATATAAATGTATATTATGATATAAAGATTTACAAAGGGTTAAGGCATTAGAATAATATATGTAATTTAGTGAAACGATATAGTTGAACTTTAATCAACCATAAATATAAGAACAAAAGGAGAAAAAGATGTCGAAGAAAGTGTTAATTGTCGGTGGCGTTGCCGGTGGCGCAGGAACAGCAGCTAGATTAAGAAGAATGGATAGTCAGGCAAAGATTATTATGTTTGAAAAAGGACCCTACATATCTTTTGCTAACTGTGGACTACCTTATTATATTGGAGGCACCATTAAAAATAGGGAAGAATTATTGTTACAAACACCTGAAGGATTTGGGAATCGATTCAAGGTAGATGTTAGGATTAATAACGAAGTCCTAAAGATTGACAGAGAGAACAAAAAAGTCATAGTAAAAGATATTACAACCCTTGAGACTTATGAAGAAACATATGACACATTGGTTCTGTCAACAGGCTCCACACCTCTAGTGCCAAAGATTGAAGGTATTGATAGTCCCAATATCTTTACTTTATGGACCATTCCGGATGTAGACCGAATCAAAGAATATGTCCTAAGCCATGACTTAAAAACAGCAACGGTTATTGGGGGTGGATTTATTGGGTTGGAGATGGCTGAAAACTTACATGACCTAGGACTTGATGTGTCAATAGCAGAGATGGCCCCGCAAGTTATGATGTCGATCGATTATGATATGGCACAATTGATTCATGGCCATATAGCAAAAAAATCTGTTCACCTACACCTCAATAATGGTGTCAAGTCTTTTAAAACAAGGGGAACAGTTACAGATGTAATTCTTAATGATGAAACAGCTATAGAAAGTGATATCATCTTATTGGCCATTGGTGTGAAGCCTAATGGAAGTCTGGCCATTGAATCAGGTCTAAAAACCAACGAACGAGGTGGTATTGTTGTAGACTCTAACCTTAGAACCAGTGATCCAGACATCTTTGCACTCGGTGATGTTATTGAAGTGGAAGATTTTGTAAGTGGCCAAATGACCATGGTGCCTCTTGCAGGACCGGCCAATAAACAAGCTCGTATCGTGGCTGATAACATTACTGGTCTAAATAAGATGTACAAGGGCACCCAAGGCACTTCCGTTGCCAAGGTATTTGATATGACCGTGGCATCAACAGGAAATAATGAAAAAAGTCTAGAAAGACAAGGTTTGGTTTATGGTAAAGACTATTTAATATCTATTATTACAAAAAGCTCCCATGCGGATTATTATCCGGGTGCCAAAGATCTAACAATAAAGTTGATTTTTAATATGGAAGGCAGGATATTAGGTGCACAAGCTATCGGTCAAGAAGGTGTAGAAAAAAGAATAGATGTTATTGCGACGGCCATACGCTTTGGTGCAAGAGTAAAAGACCTAATAGAATTAGAATTATCCTATGCGCCCCCTTATTCTTCAGCAAAAGATCCTGTTAATATGGTTGCCTATGTTGCGGACAATATCATGAGCCAAAAAATGGTGCCCATACGAAGTGAAGAAATTCAAGGATTAGATAAGAGTAAAACCCTTATATTAGATGTTAGGACGCCGGAAGAAGTGGCATATGGTGCTCTTGAGGGACATACAAATATACCACTTGATGACCTGAGGGAAAGGATTCAAGAGTTACCAAGTGATAGAGAAATAATTATTTATTGCGCGGTTGGTTTTAGAGGGTATTTAGCTTCCACTATTTTAAATCCTGCAGGATTTAAAACTAGAAACCTATTGGGTGGTTACAATTACTATAGAAAGTATTTGAAAAAATACTAAAACTTGTTACTACTGTCAAATCTTACGATTTATGATATAATAATTTTTAAGGTTAAAGGGTCAAAACTATATAGTTTTGACACCTTAACCACATTTAAGTATAAATCAAATAAAGGAGACGGATATGTCAAATAATAATCCAATCGTCACATTCAAAATAAACAATAAAAGTGTGATTAAAGCTGAATTGTACCCAGATATAGCGCCAAACACAGTTAATAACTTCATTGCCCTTGTTCAAGAAGGTTTTTACAATGGTTTAACGTTTCATCGCGTTATACCTGGCTTTATGATTCAAGGTGGTTGTCCAGATGGCAATGGCATGGGTGGCCCCGGTTATGGTATCAAAGGAGAGTTTTCATATAACAAATTTGAGAACAGTCTAAAGCACGATAAAGGTGTTTTATCTATGGCAAGAGCTCAAAATCCGAACTCAGCAGGATCACAATTCTTTTTGATGGTAGAAAATGCACCGCATTTAGATGGGCAGTATGCCGCTTTTGGAAAAGTGATTGAAGGCCAGGAAGTGGCAGATGCTATAGTGAAAGTACCAAGGAATCATATGGACATGCCAAATGAACCACAGGTTATGACAGAAGTAACCGTTGATACCTTTGGTGTCCAATACGATCAACCGGTAAAATTATAAAAAAATCCCTCAATATTGAGGGATTTTTTATTTAGCCTAGAAAGTCCCTTTGTTCTTAAACCAAATCAAACAAGTCATCATCAAAAACAACTTGATTACGGCCGGAATTCTTGCCAAGGTAGAGACATCGATCAACAGCCTCTATACTTTGTTCAAAACTTTGAGAAAGTGTACCAACCCCAAAAGTCAGTGTTAGGTTTATTTTGTGATTTCTGTAAGTGAAAAATGTATCTTCAATAATCATTCTTAAGCTTTTAGAAAAATCTGTTGCTTCAGTGAGGGAAGTGTTCTCCATGAGGATTAGGAACTCTTCGCCACCCCAACGCGCGATTTTATAATTGGATGGACAATTAGATTTCAGTACTTTTGCCAACTCCATCAGTATGTAGTCGCCACATTGATGGCCAAAAGTATCGTTGACATCTTTGAACTTGTCAATATCACAAAGTGCAAGCGTATGTAGATCAGTACATGGATAGTAAGCAATTATATTTTTCAGACCACGTCGATTATAGAGCTGTGTTAATGAATCATGCTGGACTTGTTCAAGTAATTGTTTGTTAAGAGCTTCAAGATGTGCATTGGTCTTAAGTGTTTGTTTAAGCTGAGCTTCTTTTTGATCTAGATTATATTTAGTATATAGATTAAAGATTGTAGATTGCTGTTTGGTTGATTTTAAGTTGTCATTGAGTTCTGTGGCTATTTTATAAAAGTTGTAGGCTTTTTCGTAATCATATTGTTGTATGAACAAGTCAGATAAAGCATAATAGATTTTTATCTTCGACTGTTGTATATTATATTGCTTTGCATGAGATAAAGCAGCCTCTAATGCATCAAGAGCATTAGGGAAATCTTTTTGAGACATCATTAAACAACCTAATGCGTAATTTGCATAAGTAGTACCATAAGGGTATTTTATATCATCCGATAGCTTAAGGGCTTTAGAGTAATAATCCAAAGCTGAAGTATCTATACCGATTTTGTGATGAATATCACCACAAAGAAGGTAGACGTTGGCAAGGCCTTTATGATTCTCAAAGTCTTCATAATGGGAAGCTGCATCAATACATAGTTTAAGAGATTTATCATAAAAAGAGGACTTATAGTGAAGGGTAGCAAGTGCAACCTGTAGGTCAGCAAGTAACCTTGAATCGTTTAGTAACTCTGCTAGTTGAAGGCCTTCAATAGCATAATCCATGGCAAATTCATTCATATTCATTTCTGTGTAAGCCACAGCAAGATAACGTAAAGTTTGGCATCGCTTTTCCTTTACTTGATGTGATGGTGAAGCGTTAAGAGCAGCCATATAATAATGATTGGCCGTATCGTAGATACCTAAATAACGATATATATTTCCTAAAAGATTACAGGTATGGTAAAGCTCATCATTCATGGAATACGTGGTTTCAAGATTGTACGCTCTTAAAGCAAAATCAAGTGCCTGGTAGAAATCGCTTAGGTAATAATGACAGTAAGCGATGATGTTCAGTGATTCTATATGATTGGGATCAGATTTTAGTTGTTTTATTGCAGAATTTTTGTATAGAATTGGGTTAGACTCAGTTCTTTCATATTTATTATATGTATATTCCCCATTATTAATCGTCAAAATACTCATCTCAACCACCCCCGTAATTGATTGTTTATAAATACTTAAGGTGTCAAATCAAAAAGTTGAACTTTCACATACAATATATGTGAGTTAATTAAAACTTAGTTTTGACCCTTTTACAATAAGCTGAATAATCAATAAGTCTTTATACCTATATTTGACCTATACATGTATTAGTTTAACACCTTAAGCAAGCAATTAGAACGATACATACAACATATATGTATCTTAATTGGCTAAATGTCCACTAAACTGTCTCTAAAAGAAAAAACCGCTTAGGAAAGCGGTTTTAAATTAACAGATTATATAAAATCAATTATAAAAACAGACATATCATTTAACATATCTAGTATTGTACCATCTTCTTTCTTAATAAGAGGACGAGAAGGGGACTGTTTGTTAATGAAAATGACTTCACCTCTTTGGCCGTTACTAAGTAGAACATGCTCACCAATAAAGTTGTGTGCAATATGTTCCAGAAAAATATATAAGTATTGGGTGTCAAGAAGGCCATAGCATTCTTCTTCAAACATACGAATCACATCTAAGGGATGGAAGCGTTTATGATAAGGTCTTTCGCTGGTCATAGCATCATAGATATCAACTATTGAAATAATTTTGGGATAAGGATGTATGTTTTCCCATTTTAGACCTAAGGGGTAACCTTGACCATTCATTTTTTCATGATGCATCAATACCGCTTGCTTAATACCGTCAGGAAGATCTGAACCCATCACCATCTGATAGCCTAAAGTAGTATGTTGTTTGATGTGATCATATTCTTCTTCAGTTAAAGGACCTTTTTTATTTAAAATGGTTTGATTCACCATGATTTTACCGATATCATGGAGCAGGCCAGCCAAAGCTAACTCCTTGATGCTAACATCGGACATATCCAACCATTTGCCGAGAATACTGGCTAAAAGTGATACATTCATAGAATGGTTGTAAGTGACATCATCTGCGGATTTTAACCGACACATATAACTAAAAAGTTGCGACTGGGAGACGGTTGAATCTAGAATATCATCAACAAGATTTGTTAAACTGATGGTATTAATTGTACCCGTGTTGACAATTTGTGCCAAATGTTTTTGTATATCTTCAACTTTACGGTCATATTTATAAGAAAATTCAATAAATTCTGGTGTATTTGCAAGAGACTGCCGGATCTGACTTTTATTTACGATTTGCTCTTCTTGAGGGTATACATAAATATCATGAATTTGATAAAGATTAATTTTAACAATATGATTGGCAGTAAGCAGTGTGTTCTGAGGAACAAGGAGTATACCCTCAGAACTATAAACGTCCTTAGCCAAACGCATATTAACTTCAACATTTTCTTGATTAATTCTGACTGGGCGCATAGTGACCTCGATTTTTTATTTTTTATAAATAAAAAGCCTATGAGACTTTAATTAATTATAACATAGGGTTAAATATGTAACAACATTTGTAATAAAGATTCACATCTGGAGATTTTATAGGTATAATAAGATGTGAGAAAATGACATATGTTATTTAACAATACAGAGGTGACCAAAAGGAGTGGAACGAATGTTAGAAATCTACATTACGCGACATGGTGAGACACAATGGAATAGAATAAGAAAATTCCAGGGACAAGGAGATTCTGAATTAACAGAACTTGGCAAACAACAGGCAGCATGGCTAGGCCAAAGACTCAAAAATATTGGTATTAAAACCATATATTCTAGTCCACTTGGAAGAGCAAAGCATACCTCGGAAATAATAAATGCATATATTGGTGGGGAAATCATTTATGACGAACGATTAAAAGAAATGCATGTTGGAGATTGGGAAGGTAGGATGATATCAGAAATTGAGGTTGAAATGCCAACAGCCCATTCGGATTTTTGGAATAATCCTGACCACTTCTATATAAAAGGTCAAGAGAGTTTTGCGAGTGTTCAAAATAGAGCAGCAGAGTTTTTTGAAGAACTTCTAAAAAAGCATAGTACGGGAAGGATCTTTATCGTAGCTCATGCTATCATAATAAAAGGCTTACTGAATTATATACAGGGTCGGGATATTGAACATTTTTGGGAAGGTAAGCAGATATTACCAACCAGTCTAACCAGAATCAATTCGGACGAAGATCGACTCAGTGTTATTTACATGAGTGACGTCTCTCATTATGAAAAACCCATGGAACAAGGATGGTTTATTGATGAGGTTTAATCTTATTAAAGACTTGTTCACGGAGCAACTTATTAATATATAAATCGCTATCAGGTCGATGAGGCAACAAGCAATTACTGCAGTCTTTAACCCCATTAACAAGTATAAAATTCCCTTTACACTCCAATAAATAGAGGGGGCAATAACAATACTTACAATTAAACGTATCCGGCTGATCCGTCATATGACAAGGAAAATAATCACAACTCTTATTATTAAAAAAAGCATAACTATTCTTCATAACACACACACCTTTCAATAGAACTTATTAAAAAAGAGAAATTAAAAGCACGCCTCTTTATTCTTCTCTAGGAAAGACAATATTATGTAAACTATCAAGGTAGTCTTTCCTGCCGTAACAATTTGCTTCGCAAAACGAGGCGTAGCCTCTTTGTTTTAATAAATGTACCAAGTATGCATCGAAATTGCAATAAAAATCATCAATAAAAAGCAGTACGTATTCATTTTATAGCCTTTCCCTCAAGAGGGTCTAGCAAAAATGAACACATACTGCTTTATTTATATTCTCTTCAAAAAGTTTTAAGATAAAGTTGGGATAATTTTATATGGCTCTTACCAACATCGACCATGAAGTTCCTGGAGCAGACTGTGGAAGGGTTTTCATGGGACCTACTAGCCAATTAACCAAATTTTATTCTTAAGCCTTCCTCATAGCCTCTTCAACAGCAACAGCAACCGCAACAGAAGCACCAACCATAGGGTTGTTACCCATTCCAATTAATCCCATCATCTCAACGTGAGCAGGCACAGAAGAAGAACCGGCAAACTGAGCATCAGAATGCATTCTACCCATCGTATCTGTCATACCATAAGAAGCAGGACCTGCACCCATATTATCAGGATGTAAAGTTCTACCGGTACCACCACCAGAAGCAACAGAGAAGAATTTCTTACCAAGAAGGTTGCATTCTTTTTTGTAGGTACCGACAGTTGGATGTTGGAATCGAGTTGGGTTAGTTGAATTTCCTGTTATAGAAACATCAACGCCTTCAGCATGCATAACAGCTACACCTTCAACAACATCATCAACACCAAAACACTTAACAGCACCACGAGGGCCATCAGAAAAACGAGTTTCTTTGATCACGTTAAGTTTACCGGTAGCATAATCAAGTTCAGTCTCAACATGAGTAAAACCGTTGATTCTAGAAATCATATAAGCAGCATCTTTTCCAAGGCCATTTAAGATAACTCTAAGTGGGTTGGTTCGGACTCTGTTAGCGCTCATAGCGATACCAATAGCACCTTCAGCAGCGGCAAAAGACTCATGACCGGCTACAAGTGCAAAGCACTGGGTTTCTTCTTTAAGAAGCATAGCTGCTAAGTTACCGTGACCGATACCAACAGCTCTTTGGTCAGCAACAGAACCGGGAATACAGAAAGCTTGTAAGCCTTCACCAAGGGTTTCAGCAACGTCAGCTGCCGCTGTTTGACCTTTTTTAATAGCAATAGCAGCACCTAAAGTGTATGACCATAATGCATTATCAAAACAGATTGGTTGAATGCCTTTAACAATCTCGTGAACATCAACGCCTTTGTCTAAACATAATTGTCTAGCATCTTCTAATGTGCCAAGCTCATATTTTTCAAGCACGGGCGTAATTTGATTGATTCTTCTATCATAACTTTCAAATAACATGATTTTAATCCTCCTGTATATTCTATTCGTGTCTTGGGTCAATGACTTTAACAGCTTCGTTAAAACGACCGTATTGACTCGTTGCTTTTTCCATCGCTTCATTGGCATCTATGCCTTTAGCAACCATTTCCATCATTTTACCAAGATGTACAAATTTATATCCAATGACTTCACCATTAGCATCAAGACCCATACCAACCACATAACCTTCAGCCATTTCAAGGTAACGTACACCTTTAGCACTTGTGCCATACATCGTACCAACTTGTGATCTTAATCCTTTTCCAAGGTCTTCAAGACCGGCACCGATAGGTAGACCACCTTCGGAGAAAGCTGTTTGAGTTCTACCATAGGAAATTTGTAAGAAGAGTTCTCTCATAGCCACGTTGATGGCATCGCAGACTAAGTCTGTATTCAAAGCTTCTAGAATCGTTTTTCCGGTCAAAATCTCTGAAGCCATAGCGGCAGAGTGGGTCATTCCGGAACAACCGATGGTTTCAATAAGTGCCTCGTGGATAATACCTTCTTTTACATTAAGCGTCAGCTTACACGCACCTTGTTGTGGCGCACACCAACCGACACCATGTGTTAAACCTGAGATATCGGAAACATCATAAGCTTTGACCCATTTTCCTTCTTCTGGAATTGGAGCGGGTCCGTGAATTGGTCCTCTTGAAACTGTACACATATTTTCTACTTCATGTGAGTAAATCATATTGGATCTCCTTCCGTTACATTGATTGTATAGTTAAGGCGTCAAAAACACTTTAACCATTGTATAAAAATTGACAAATTTATATCTCTAATATGGACCGAGTAATCTGATCCTTATTAGAGGCAAGGATAGGAAGACTTCAATGATTGTGAGATTAGTAATCATTTTATCAACCAACCTATAAATTGTATGTAACATACCTAGAACATTTTATCATGAAAGCCACAAATATTCAAAGCAAATATAGCTAATTCGTTAAAAATTTATTT
>NZ_JARGDP010000057.1 GCF_029210395.1 Petrocella sp. FN5
ATTAGGCGAAGCCAAGAGAAGGTCACTCACCATAGGAGGCACTATTTTGACAATATTAAAAGAAAAAACTGTATATTTGCTAGACATGGATGGCACCATCTTTTTAGGAGATGTGCTAATTGATGGTTCGAAAGAATTCTTAGAGGCAATTAAAAGTGAGGGAAAAAGATATATTTTTCTTACCAACAATTCTTCGAAGAATAAAAGTACCTATGTGGATAAGTTAACCCGTTTAGGTATTCATGTAACAGAAGAAGAGGTTTTTACATCAGGAGAAGCAACGACGTTATATCTAAGCAAATACAAAGAGGGTGCCAAAGTCTTTTTACTAGGCACAAAATCTTTGGAAGATGAGTTTGAGAGAGCCGGCTTTACGTTGGTGAAAGAAAGAAATCAGGAAGTGGATTATGTTGTTCTTGGATTTGATACATCATTAACTTATGAGAAACTCTGGATTGCTTGCGAGTACATATCAGAAGGCGTCACATATATTGCTACCCATCCTGATTTTAATTGTCCCCTACCAAACGATAAGTTCATGCCGGACGCAGGTGCAATGGCGGCGTTAATTGAAGCATCAACAGGCAAACGACCGAAGGTAATGGGAAAACCCAATAAAGAAGTCGTGGAGAGCATTGCATATAAATATAGTTTGAATAAAGCAGATATGATTATGGTTGGTGATCGACTTTATACAGATATAAAAACGGGTATAAATGCTGGGATTGCTACTGTATTGGTCTATTCAGGAGAAACAAAAGAAGTAGATTATCAAAATAGTGAAACAAGAGCGAATTATGTTTTTGATTCTGTTAAAGATATGATAGGCTTACTATAGTTTATCATTCTGCTTTGACCCTATAACTATCCAACATAATATAATCTCATTCAGAAAACAGATATTTACTGAATAAACCAGAAAAATATCTTGTATGACGATGTGGTGCGTTTGAGATAAGCCTTATAAATGAATTGACAGATGAGGTAAGTTTCGATATACTTTGATTATCAAAGTAAAGTTGGTGAACGCCTTGAATGAAGCCTATGATGCACTAAATGATCTATTGGTTAAATTGTTTAATAATATACTCACATATGAAGAGAAAGCTTTAATAACAGATGAATTTAAGGATATTTCCTTAAACGATATGCACGTTATTGAAGTGATTGGATTGAGTCAGAAAAAGAATATGTCATCCATTGCTAAATCTTTGGAAGTTACCGTTGGAACCCTAACCATCGCAATTAATAACCTTGTAAAAAAAGGTTATGTCAAAAGAATGCGCTCTGCAAAAGATCGACGTGTTGTTTTAGTATCCCTGACAGAAAAGGGTACAGATGCCTATAAACATCATGAGGTCTTTCATGATGAGATGATTAAGGCCATCA
The DNA here is from genome assembly GCF_029210395.1 of Petrocella sp. FN5. Lineage (GTDB taxonomy): Bacteria > Bacillota > Clostridia > Lachnospirales > Vallitaleaceae > Petrocella. Next base: position 1,390 of record NZ_JARGDP010000057.1, read on the forward strand.
TGAAACGTCTTGAAGGGGAACAATTGGATGTTCTGGTTAAGGCCCTTAACAGTGTACAAGATTTCTTTAAAACGAAGAACCAAGATTGATAAAAGAATAAGAATGAAAAAAGGGGTCACATCAATCTGATGTGACCCCTTTGATTTGTAACTACATTATATTTATTTGATTATTCCTCAGCCTGAGTGTTGCGCATTTTTGTATTGTCCTCATCCACCGGAAGATCATCTGATAAGTCAGACTGTTTGGTACCTAGGTAACTTGGTAGATCCATGCCAGCCATATCAAACATTTCCTGCATTGGAGGTATGGATTTCATTAGACCGGAGAGAAAACTGGCGGTAGATGATTTTTCACCATTGCCAGCATTAGCACCACTGTCCCAAACAGTAACTTTATCAATTTTGATGTTTTTAATGGCTTCCACTTGTGTTTTGACAAGATCTTCTATCTTATCAGCAAGAATAAGCTTGATGGCCGAGTTTGGATCACCGGCAGCTTTGACAAGCTTCTCATAACCATTGGCTTGTTTAGTAAGAATCTCTTGGATACCACGTGCTTGTGCATCCATTTTAAAGAAGGTTGCATCTGCTTCACCTTTTGCATGACGACGGGTTTGTTCTGCCATGGCTTCAGCTGCAATCTCTACGCGTGCTTTGTCGATTTCAGCTTCAACAAGAATATCAGCCTCTTTGGTTGCTTTTTCTCTAGCAGCTCTGGCTTTCTCAGCAGCTTCTTCTGCAGAGTATGCTTCTTCAAGGGCTTTTGCATTTTGAACTTTCTCAGAAGCGGTAGCACGTCTTAAAGCTTCGGCTTCCCGTTCTCTTCTTATGGCGTCAGAATTGGCAACGGTTACTTTGGCTTCATTTTCACCTTGAATGGCCAATGAATTGGCTGTGGCAACTTGAACACGCTCATCCTGTTGTGCTTGTGCTTGTCCGATGGATCCGTCTCTGTTTTTTTCAGCAACAGATTTTTTGGCATCGTTGATGGCTTTTGCAGCAGCTTCTTTACCAAGCGCTTCAATGTAACCGGACTCATCTTTAATATCCGTAACGTTAACGTTAATCAACCTTAAACCGATTTTTTTAAGTTCGGATTCAACATTATGAGAAACAGCGGTTAAGAACTTATCTCTATCGGTATTAATCTCCTCAATATCCATGGTAGCAACAACCAAACGCAACTGTCCAAAGATGATGTCTTTTGCCAACTCTTCGATCTCAGCTTGCTTTAGACCGAGTAGTCTTTCAGCAGCGTTTTGCATGACACCGGATTCGGTGGAAACACCGACGGTAAATCTTGAAGGTACATCGATTCGAATGTTCTGTTTACTTAGTGCATTTTTAAGATCAACACTGATGGAGATGGGTGTCAGACTTAGAAATTCATAGCTTTGAATAATCGGCCAAATAAAAGCAGCGCCACCATGAATACATTTGGCACTTTTGTTTGCGCCGGAAGCACCTTTACCAACTTTACCGTAAACAACCAGTATTCTGTCAGAAGGACACTTTTTGTACCTCGACAATAATGCCATTATGGTCATGAAGACCAGTACGACAAAAATCACTAAACCAATTAATATTTCCATATGCTCTCTCCTTTATGATGTTTTGACACAATTGTGCCTTTATTTATTTTAAACGCTCAACCACCATGGTTGTCGCATTTAACATATCTACAATAAGAACGGTCTCTCCGGTGCCAATGGCTTCAGTTTCTTCTGTGATTGCATCCACTTCAATCAAACGTTCTTGAAGCATAAGCTGTACTTTGCCTTGTCCCTTTTTACTGGGTGGAATAGGAATATAAACCTGAGCTTCTTTGCCGATGGCCAGACGATAATTTAAATTGCCACTGGATTGAAGCTTTGATATGCCATAGAACAATGTAGCAATAACAAACATGCTGAATAATCCAGCTGCTAGAGCTAATAGTAAGGTAATGGCAAAATGAACAGAAGTGTTAGCAAAAGCAGCGCCGACCCATCCAAACATGGTGGCAAAAGCAATCAAGCCTTTAAAAGTTACAAAACGAAAATCAGACATTCCACCTAGGGTTTCATAATCAACATCAAGACTAGAATCTAAATCCATATCAAACTCAGAAATAGAGTCACCACCACCAAAATCCATATCACCATCCAAATCCATATCTGTATCCAGACCGAATCCGATTAGTGTAAGAATGGATTGCAGAATAAGTATAACAGTGGAAGGTATTGCAATAAAATAGAAAAATTTCTGTAATGAATTAAGTTGTTCCCACCAATCTGACATAATATATCCCCTCCTAATAATAAGTAAATTCTATTTACTATTATTGTATACTTTCATAAATATATTGTCAAGCAAAGGTTTTTATTGCTAAAAGTGGGGTATGATGATACACTAATAGTAAATTAAATTTACGCACAAACTAAACTAGGAGGTGATATATATGGAAGATATGACATTGGGACAAAAAATCCGTGAAATTAGACTACATTTACAAATGACACAAAAAGAACTTGCGGGAGATTTTATAACTCGTAATATGTTAAGCCAGATAGAGAATGACCAAGCCACTCCCTCCATGAAGACAATGGAGTATTTAGCAAAACAGTTAGGAAAATCCGTAGGTTATTTTATGGACGAAAATCATAAAGATTTGAGTTTGTCTAATATCATTGTAGAACTAATGGCTTTAAATGAATCTAAAGATTACTTAGCCAGTGTCAATCTCATTGAGCAACAGATCATTCATAACCCGATGGTGATGCGCAGTATGATGATGATGGATTTATATATGAACAGCTATATGTACTTAGGAAATAGGTACATGCACGATGGGGATTATGAAAAGGCCAAATCAGCCTATGAAAAAATTCTAAAGTATGAAAATGAGTTGCTAATGTCATCAGATATATACCTTTATAAAGTATACGCACAATTGGCTGAAACCTGTGGATATCTTATGGACATTGATCTTGCCAAATCCTATCATAAAAAAAGCAAAGACCTGGTTAATAGAATTCTTGCAAGTCGAGAAGTTCAAACAATGTATCTTAAACTTATTGAAGCAGATTACGATGGCATTATTGAAGACAGTAATAAGGTGGATGTAATTGATTATGACAATTATAGTTTGGCCAGGTTTAATCGGGTATTAGGCTCAGCATTTTTGAACAAGGGTCAATATGAAAAAGCCATTAAATATCTTGAAAAAGCCATTGAGATATACAGTGATGAGACCTGCTATACAATTGTTTCTATGATTTATGAAGACTTAAGTAAGTGTTACTTTGAACTTGGAGACTATAAGAAAGCATATGATTTCCTCCAAAAAGCCCAGTCTAAGAAGACACATTGACTCTAAGTCCTTGAAACCTTGCTTTTTAGAGTCGTTACATATATAATGGGGATAGAAAAATGACATGTTTTGACTTGATTATGATGCTTTAATCATGTGTCATTTAATAAATATTGGAGGAACCTTGATGAGCCAGAAAACATACTATATCACAACGGCTATAGCATATACGTCTAAAACACCCCATATAGGCAACACCTATGAGGCGGTTCTTACAGATGCCATCGCCAGATTTAAAAGGCTAGAAGGCTATGATGTCTTCTTTATGACCGGAACAGATGAGCATGGTCAGAAGATACAACTGCAAGCACAAGAAGAAGGTATAACTCCACAGGCCCATGTGGATAAAATAGCCGGAGAAGTTAGACACATATGGGATTTTATGAACACAAGTTATGATAAGTTTATACGAACTACGGATGAAGAACATGAAAAAACCGTCCAAAAGATTTTTAAGAGACTATATGACCAAGGTGATATCTACAAGGGCAGCTATGAAGGTTGGTATTGTACACCTTGTGAATCCTTCTTCACAGAGTCACAGCTTGAAGAGAATGTTTGTCCGGATTGCGGTAGACCGGTAGAAAAAACCAGTGAAGAAGCCTATTTTCTTAAACTTAGTAAATATGAAAAGCGATTAATGGCCCATATTGAGGCCCATCCTGAATTTATACAACCTGAATCCCGTAAAAATGAAATGGTCAATAATTTCTTAAAAAACGGTCTTCAGGATCTTTGTGTTTCAAGAACATCCTTTGATTGGGGCGTGCCGGTTACCTTCGATGAAGGTCATGTCGTTTATGTCTGGATTGATGCACTTAGTAATTATATTACAGGACTGAACTACAACCCTGAAGGTGAAAGCGGTCCATTATTTAATAAATATTGGCCGGCGGATGTACATATCATTGGAAAAGACATTCTCAGATTCCATACAATTTATTGGCCCATTATGTTGATGGCCCTTAATGTACCGCTACCTAAGCAAATTTTCGGGCATCCTTGGCTTATGGTAGGACAAGACAAAATGTCCAAGTCCTTAGGAAATGTTGTTTATGCTGAAGAGCTTGTCAAGCATTTTGGAGTAGATGCGGTTCGTTATTTTGTATTACATGAAATGCCTTTTGCCCAAGACGGTACACTGACCTATGAACTTTTAATAGCCAGAACCAATTCGGACCTTGCTAATATTTTAGGTAATTTGGTTAACAGAACGGTTGCCATGGTAACGAAATACTTTGATGGCGTTATTCAAGCACCAACTAAAGCCGAGACCATCGATCATGAATTAACAGATTTGGCTATAAAAACGCCCGGGAGAGTGGCAAAAAAAATGGATCAGCTTAAAGTTGCTGAAGCTATGGATGCCATCTGGACATTGCTTAGAAGAAGTAATAAATACATTGATGAAACGTGTCCTTGGATACTAGCAAAAGATGAAGAACAAAAAGAACGTCTTGGGACGGTCCTATATAATTTACTTGAAAGTATTCGAATATCCGCTGTATTACTATCTGCTTTTATGCCCGAAACCGCATCAAAAATACTTGACCAGATTAATGCATCCCATAAGGATTGGGAATCCATTCAGACTTTTGTGGGAACCGTGGTTGGTGAGCATGTTGGTGTGGCAGAAGTTTTATTTGCCAGAATAGATGAAAAACAGAAGCTTATAGAGATTAATCCAGCGTTAGCAGAAGTGTTAGAAGAAAAACCTAAAAAACAAAAACAACAGAAGAAAAAAGAGAAGCCACCCGTAATTATAGAAGAAATCGGCATTGATGATTTTACAAAAGTGGTCATGAAGATTGGTGAAGTTATTGCATGTGAGAAGCATCCTGATGCTGACAAGCTTCTTGTATCACAGATAAAAATCGGTGAAGAAGTTAGACAGATTGTATCCGGAATAGCCCATGCATACGAACCGGCAGATATGGTTGGTAAGAAACTCATTGTCGTAACGAATCTTAAGCCTGTGAAGCTGAGAGGCGTTCTTTCGGAAGGCATGATTCTAGCTGCAAGTGATCAAGAAGGACATCTTAAACTCGGTACTGTTGATGGCGATATTGCATCCGGTAGCGAAGTTAGGTAGAAGAGGAAGTGATTCCATGATATTTGAAAGTCATGCCCATTATGATGACAAAAGCTTTTCGGAGGATCGAGAAGCCGTATTAAAAAAGGTAAAAGAAGCAGGGGTTGGTATCATCATTAATACTGCTGCGAGCATGAAAAGCTCAAGACAATCTCTGGAGCTTGCTAAAATGCATTCGAACATATTCAGTTCAGTTGGTGTGCATCCTCATGATGTACAGACGATGAAAGAGCATGACCTTGAATTGCTTCTAGCTATGTCTGTCTATGAAAAAGTTGTAGCAATTGGCGAAATCGGATTGGATTATTATTATGATACAGTACCCCATGAAGTGCAAAAGCTGTGGTTTAGACATCAAATCAAGTTGGCTGTGGATCTTGATATGCCTATGATTATTCATAGTCGAGAGGCTTCTAAGGACACTTATGACGTACTACTTGAAAATGAAGGCCATAAGGTTGGTGGTGTCATCCATTGCTTTAGTGGTAGTGCCCAGACAGCGCTGCGTTATGTAAAGCTAGGCTATTATATAGGCATAGGTGGCGTGATTACTTTTAAGAATGCAAAGAAATTAGTAGAAGTGGTACGTGCTGTGCCTATTGAAAATCTATTGGTAGAAACAGATGCACCCTATCTTGCTCCAGTGCCTTTTAGAGGAAAAAGAAACGACTCTAGTATGTTGCCCTATATTATAGATGCGATAGCAAAAATCAAAGGACTTACAACAGAAGAAGTTACTCAAGCGACTTGGGATAATGGTGTTAAACTGTTCCGCCTTCAAGCATATCCATCACAGGCCTAGAAGAATACAATACCGGTTAAGTAAACTAAAGCGTTACAAGCGTTTTTTAATGAGATGGCTTGTAACGTTTTTTAATGAGATGGCTTGTAACGTTTTATGATGTTATTGTCATAAAATGATTTTGATGATGGATGTTTAGAATTTTATAAGATGGCAAAGTCACTTTTGTTCTAGACAAAAAATAGGGTTAGTGCTATAGTGTTTTTACACAAGATGACAATTAGAAATAATTGTTGGTAGAAGAAGGTGATAAAATGATTTTATATATAAGAGCGTTAGGATTTACTGAATTTGATACTAAGGATAAGGCAGAAGGCATGGTTGCTGAAACAATTAAGGACCCAACAGAAAAGTTTGTTTGGGAATCGGAATCAGGCATTCTAAATGTGGAATATTATAAGGCTTATGGCGATGATTTTGGTCTAATGGTAAGAGGTAGCATTGAAGAAAATGAGGCCTTAAATGTACATGCCCTCCTTCCCTATGCCCAAGGACGTTTTTTAACCAATACCCATGAAGTAGATGTGATTAAATTGAATCGACAAAATGTATACCATGGCTTTTGCGAGGAAATAAAATCAGGAACGCCAATATCTTTTTTTGTCCAAAATCTGGTTGAATATAAAATGGCTGAAAAGCATGACCATATTTATGTGAAAGGTATCCATTTACTTGTATACTGTGCAGAGGGTACAATTATTCTTCCTATTGAAAAAGATGATACAGATTTACTTCTTGAAAAGGAAGAAGAAATGATTCGCGAAGAGCTATTGGAACAGGCAAGAAAAGGTGATGAAGAAGCAATGACCATATTGGACGAGGAAGCCACAGAAGCCACTGAAATCTTACAAGAAAGACTTCAAAATGAAGACATACTGACAGTATTGGAAGGTTTTTTTGTACCGGTTGGTGATCATGACGATATTTATTCATTACTGGGCGACATTGAAGACATTGGCGTTTTTCTTAACAATACGACCAATGAGGAAATGTTTCGATTAAAAATTAGGTGTATGTCTATTTCTTTAGATGTTTTTATTAACAGTAAGGATATGATTGGTTATCCGACACTTGGCATGCGATTTAAAGGCACTGGATGGGTTCATGGCAAGATTGAATTTGATTTTGACAAGAAGGCGTAGCAACAAATTCATTCAGGTGGCACTTAAATCAAAAAGTAAAAGCACTTGTCATTTACCAATGAATTTAGTATAATTTCATAGTATGTCCCCTTATAGATATGGGTTATCCTAAGTCTATAAACGAGTTTCTGTAGCTCAGTAGGATAGAGCACTCGCCTCCTAAGCGAGGGGCCGTGGGTTCGAATCCCGCCAGGAACATTGTAAAAGCACTTTTTATCACGTGTGTGGTGATGTGAAGGTGCTTTTTTGCTTTTAGCGATTAAGTGGGTTCTGCACCAAAAATTGGCGTACAGCACGTTTAAGGTTATTATATGATATACTAGGAAATATAAATAGGAAGAAAAGAGGTGCAATATGAATTTTAATGATTATGAATATAAGAGAATAGATCTTGATGAAGTCAAAAAAGCCATGGAAAAGCAATTTGCCATCATGGACGAGACAACGACAATTGAAGAACTAGAGGTGGCCGTTAAAGAAGTTTATAGAATTCGTAATGAAGTGGAAACCATGAGCACCTTGGCCAGTATTCGGTTTTCCATTAATATGAAGGATGATTTTTATAAAGCGGAAAATGAGTATCAAAATAATGCAAGCCCAATAATGGAAGGCATCGTTCATAAATTCTATCAAAGACTGGTCAGTTCTCCTATAAAAGGGGAGCTCAAGGCCCGCTATGGCGAACATCTGATTAATTTGGCTACTCTAGCGGTTCAGACTTTTTCGGATGCTATTATTGAAGATCTGCAGGAAGAAAATAGGTTGATAACGGCTTATAATATGCTCGTAGGTAATGCAAAGATAGATTTTAGAGGCATTACGTATAACTTATCGACAATGACGCCTTTTATCAGTGATTATGATAGAGGTACGCGGATTGAAGCACAAAAAGCAGTTACACGATTTTTTGAAGATCATGAAGCAACTTTTGATGATATTTATGATCAACTGGTAAAGCTGAGACATAAAATTGCGGTTAAACTTGGATATGATAACTATATTCAGTACGGCTATGATAAGCTTGGGCGAACAGATTATGGACCTGAAGATGTGAAACGATTTCGAAATCAGGTATATGAGCATATTTCACCACTAAGGCTAGAACTTAAGAAAAAGCAAGCCAAACGTATTGGCCTAGATCACCTCTATTATTATGACGCGCCACTGTATTTTAATACAGGCAATCCTAAACCGGTAAGTGACGAAGCCTACATGGTAAAAGAAGCCGGAAAGATGTACAGTGAATTATCACCCCAAACCCATGATTTTTTTGAATTCATGAGGAAGAACAACCTTATGGATCTGACCAGCCGTGATGGAAAAAGACCGGGGGGTTATTGCACTTACCTATCGGATTATAAGGCACCCTATATATTTGCTAATTTTAATGGTACAGATCATGATGTGGTGGTTTTAACCCACGAAGCCGGACATGCTTTTCAAGTTTATCAAAGTCGAGGATATGAGGTCAGTGAGTATCAATTTCCTACTTTGGAAGCTTGTGAGATTCACTCTATGAGTATGGAGTATTTAACTTATCCATGGATGAAGGGCTTTTTTGGAGATGATTATGAGAAGTTTATCTACGACCACTCAAGTAAACCAATTGAGTTTATACCCTATGGTGTTGTGGTTGATGAATTTCAACACTGGGTGTATGAGTATCCAGAAGCTACTCCGGAACAAAGAAAGCAAAAATGGCTAGAGATTGATCGAAAATATAGACCGGAGATAGATTATGAAGACAATGCTTTTCTTAAGCGTGGTGGTTATTGGTTTAGACAAGGTCATATTTTTAGAGTACCATTTTATTATATAGACTATACATTGGCACTGATTTGTGCAGTACAGTTTTATGTTAAATCAACCCAAGATCGTAAAAAGACATGGATGGATTATCTGAATCTATGCAATCAAGGCGGCAGTCAATCTTTTTTACAGCTGCTTGAATCAGCTGACCTTGACAATCCCTTTAAAGAAGGGACCGTACAAAAAGTAATCTATAAAATCAGAGATTTATTAAACTCAATAGATGATACAAAGTTATAAAATGATCTAAAAAAGGATGGCGAAGAAGAATATGCTTTATTAGGCAATATGAAACTTAGAAAACAATTAATTGCAAATCAGAAACCATATAATAGGAAGAGAGTCAATTTGTAAACCCATTAACCAAGTATGAAAATTGGATGATGGGTTTATTTTTAACAAAGATGCAAAGATGAAGTAATTTCACTTGCAAAACAAGGTTGATTGTGCTATTATTTTAGATGAATACAATAATATATAAGGCGAGTTAGTTAATTAATTAACTATACTTTCAAGTTGAAAGTTAGTGTGTTTTTGCCATAAGTTGGTCAGATATTGAAGAATTTTTAGAAAAAGTACACATTAAAAACCCCAATCACAAATAGAATGATTGGAATAAAGACGATGAATCTTAATACAACTTATAGATTATCACTAGAAATAAATAATAAGAAAAATGAATTTTAACTTTATAAAACTTGCAAAAATGAGAATGCAAAATTCTGATAATCGATATGACAGGTAGTATGGTTGCCACTTAGTCAGACGTATATTGTTTGACAAGGGCTTTTTTTCTATAGCAATGCATGATAATAATTTGCGGTAACATTCAGGATGATTGTATCAGACCTGTAAATATAGAAACATGTTTTAGAGAACAAAATATATGATGCAATGAAAGTGGCATTTGACCACGACACATTATTCAAGGAGGATTATATGAGTAAAAACGTATTATCAAAGTTTATATTTGATGCAAGTGTGGCTGATATAGTTGCAAATGCAAAGTCAGTAACGGTACCTGAGAGCAGAGCCCATATACTCGATATGGCAACTGGCAATGGTCAGCAAATTTTCAAGGTGAATTATGAAGTCGAAGGCTTAGGTCTTGTTGAAGAAGTAGAAGTGGTTCGTTGTAAAAATGGTGTGTCCGTTAATTATGTGGAATCCTACATGCGAAGAAGAGATCCTAATTGCATGTATATAGGCGATGATTTACCAACAGATAAATTGACGTATAGAGAAAAGTTCGGTGAGAGCTTTGAAGGGGTTCGTCAAGAAACATTTGAATGGTTAAAGACACAAGACTTAATCGTATTACCTTTTATATCTGGTGATGCAAAACATGGCGGCTATGAGTCGATATTAGTTGGTCCCAAAAACGCAGCATTTTTCACAGGCGGCCTAGCGGACCTTCAAGGATTTATACCTGCCGACGAAGTAAGGGAAGGTTTTGAACCTAAGGCCGTGATTTATCTTGCACCTGTATTTAGACATACACATTATGATGGTAAACAAGTTGTCGTACATAACCGTTTAGACAATATGCATGAAGTATATTCTTTTAATCTATATCCAGGACCAAGTGCTAAAAAAGGCGTTTATGGTATCTTATTATCTATAGGAGAGAAGGAAGGGTGGATAACAGCCCATGCTTCAACAGTTCGTGTAACAACCCCTTATGATAACTCAGTGGTTATTATGCATGAAGGTGCCAGTGGTGGTGGTAAATCAGAGATGATAGAAGAAGTGCATCGTGAGCCAGATGGTAGTGTGTTGTTGGGTGTTGACCTTATCACTGAAGATAGTCATTATTTAGAGTTGGGTGATACGTGTGAACTGCATCCGGTTACGGATGATATGGCGCTATGTCATCCATCGTATCAAAATGATAGTAAACTTGTTGTGACAGATGCAGAAGCTGGTTGGTTTTTAAGATTTGATCATATTAAAGAATATGGTACATCTATCGAGCATGAAAAATTGACCATACATCCACCAGAGCCATTAATATTCTTAAATATGGATGGTGCTCCAGATTCGACCATATTAATATGGGAACATAAAATGGATGAACCAGGGGTACCCTGCCCAAACCCAAGGGTTATTATGCCGAGACATTTTGTTCCGGATGTTATTTCAGATCCGGTTGAGGTAGATGTTCGTTCCTTTGGTGTTCGTATGCCCCCACTTACAAAAGAAAAAATCACTTACGGTATAGTTGGAATGCTACACATATTGCCACCCGCACTTGCATGGTTATGGCGACTGGTTGCACCTAGAGGACATGCGAATCCAAGTATTGTAGATACAGGTGGAATGAGTAGTGAAGGTGTAGGTTCTTACTGGCCTTTTGCAACAGGCAAAATGGTTACACAAGCCAATCTATTGTTAGAACAGATTCAAAAAACTCCAAACACTAAGTACGTTTTGATTCCGAACCAACATATTGGTTCTTTCAAAGTAGGTTTTATCGCTGAGTGGTTAGACCGTGAATACTTAGCTAGAAAAGGCAGCGCTAAGTTCAGACCGGATCAATTGGTAGAATCAAGATGTTCAACTCTTGGCTACTCACCAAAATCTCTTAGAATAGATGGTCACAATATACCAAAAGGTTTATTGCGCACAAATCATCAGGTTAACATCGGAGATGAGGCTTATGATGCCGGTGCAAAACTTCTTACAGACTTCTTTAAGCGAGAGCTTGCTAAGTTCAATACAGAAGAGTTAAACCCATTAGGTAGACAGATTATTGATGCTTATATGCGTGATGCTTCAGTCGAAGAGTTTGCATCCATGATGCCAATGTAAATGAACTGATTAAATAAGGGTTAAGGTGTTAAAACTTCGTTTTTATATTTAACCATACATAAGTTCTAATTAGGAAGCTATAGGCCATAAGGTTTGTAGCTTCCTTTGTAATATAGTGACTGTAAATCGTCATTTGTATTTTTTTATTGATTAGTAACGTTGACAAAACAAAGACATATGCTATATTTATTGTAATGCTGTCAGGAAAGGTCAAAACATGAGATATAAAAACATTGTGGAAGGCATATTTATCAAACGTCTAAATCGCTTTATTGCTATCGTTCTTATAGATGGAAAGTCAGAGCAAGTACATGTGAAAAATACAGGAAGATGCCAAGAGTTATTTATAGAAGGGGTCAAAGTATATCTTGAAAAAAGTGATAATCCAAATAGAAAAACCGGGTACTCATTAATTAGTATTTATAAGGGTGATGTCTTGGTCAATATTGATTCTCAAGTACCGAATCAAGTGATTTATGAAGCATTATTAAGAGGAGAGATTAAGGAGATTGGACAAGTCTCTTATGCTGTTCGTGAAGTAACCTATGGTTCCTCCAGATTTGATATTTATTATGAAAAAGGCGACGAAAAAGGTTATATTGAGGTTAAAGGTGTAACTTTGGAAGAGATGGGGCTGGCGCTTTTTCCGGATGCACCTACCATAAGAGGCACCAAACATATTAACGAGTTAACAAAGGCCTTGAACGAGGGCTACAAAAACTATGTGTGTTTTTTGATTCAAATCGAAAATATTCATAAATTCAGACCCCATCATGAACGTGATAGGGCTTTTGCAGATAGCTTATTTAACGCAATTGACAAAGGTCTTGGCGTTTTAGTATACAATAGTAAGTTGAGTAGGGACACCATAGAACTTGGATATTCTGGTTCATTAGTAAATCAAACATGGTAATAGTTATGACGCTTTAGTCAAGATATGATAAATAGGAGGTTAGAAAAATGGGTGTAAGCTTCAATCAAGATCGAAAACAATTTCATCTTAGTACTATAAACACAAGTTATTTAATGGAAGTCGTCTTAGACCGTCACTTGGTTCACGGGTATTGGGGAAAGAGGATTCACACACCGGATTTAAAATGCTTTGTTGACTTATATGAAGTGTGTAGTTTTTCACCGAATCCGGAAAAAAACCATAAGTCAATATCTTTTGATACGATGCCAAGAGAGTATCCTGATTATGGGCGTTCAGACTATCAAAGTCCTGCTTTTGAAGTAAGACTGGAAGATGGTAGTCATGTATGTGCACCTGTTTATAAATCGCACAGAATCTATAAGGGAAAAGAAGGTATTGAAGGTATGCCATCCTTGTATGCTTGTGAAGATGATGTGGTAGAAACACTTGAGATTAGTCTTGTGGATGATTTGTTCGGATTAGAAGTGATATTGCATTATTCAGTATATGAAGCCTACGACGTTATAACACGAAGAGTGACTTTTGTGAATCGAGGAAATGGGAGTATACAGTTAAAAAAAGCTCTAAGCGCCAATGTAGATTTTTATCAGAATCATGATTTTGAACTTATGAATCTGTATGGTGGATGGGCAAGGGAACGTCATATATCAAAAATACCTATTGGCCATAGTACCCATGTAGTCGATAGTAAAAGAGGTGCTAGTTCTCATGAACAGAATCCATTTATAGCACTACTTGGACCAAAAACAACGGAACATGTGGGTGAGGTATATGCTATGAACCTTATCTACAGTGGTTCATTTATGGGTGAAGTATCTGTTAATAGCTATGGCGGAACAAGGATGCAGATGGGTATGAATACCATTGATTTCGAGTGGGATCTATTACCAAGCACCTCATTTGATACACCTGAAGTTGTAATGGTTTATTCACATGAAGGTCTAAATGGTATGTCAAAAATATTCCACAAGATATATAAAGATAGACTTTGCAGAGGTCACTGGCAAGATAAAGTTCGTCCGATACGAATTAATAATTGGGAAGCTACTTATTTTGACTTTGATGAGCAAAAAATCAAGACACTTATTGATGAGAGTGCGAATCTTGGTATCGAGTTGATGGTGCTGGATGATGGGTGGTTTGGTCAAAGAGATTCAGACAGTTCGGGTTTAGGTGATTGGTTTGTTAATAAGGAAAAGTTGCCAGGTGGATTGGAGGCACTTGCGGACTATGCTAATGAAAAGGGCATGGACTTTGGTTTGTGGTTTGAACCTGAAATGGTGTCGCCAGATAGCGCACTCTATAAGAAACATCCAAATTGGTGTCTTCATGTTCCCAATCGAGATCGTTCTGAAGCCAGAAATCAACTCATATTAGACATGGGTCGTGCAGACGTAAGAAATTATTTGTTTTCTGCTTTGTCACAAGTCCTTAAAAGTGCTTCTATTCGTTATGTAAAATGGGATATGAATCGTAATATGACTGAAGTTGGTTCAGCTATTTTGGCCACAAACAAACAAAAAGAAACCAGTCACAGGTATATACTTGGTTTATATAACCTATTGGATAAAATAACAAAAGCCTTTCCGGACATACTTTTTGAAAGTTGTTCCGGAGGTGGCGGACGTTTTGATCCAGGAATGCTCTACTATATGCCCCAGACATGGACCAGTGATGATACAGATAGTTATGAGCGACTTAAGATTCAATGGGGGACATCGATGCTATATCCACCAATCACCATGGGCGCCCATGTGTCGGAAATACCTAATCATCAAGTTATGCGGATGACGCCTCTACATACACGTGCATATGTGGCTATGGCAGCTAATTTGGGATTTGAACTGGATCTGACAAAGCTCAGTGATGAAGAAAAGAGCGTTGTAAAAAGTCATATAGATCAATATAAGCGCATTCGAAAAACGGTACAGCTAGGCGAATTCTATAGACTAATCAGTCCATACGAGAACAATTGTACCGCTTGGATGTTTCAATCTAAGGATAAAAACCAAGTTGTCTTATTTTATTACAGACACTTGGCAAAACCGAATGATTTAGAGCCCAAGATAAAATTGCATTATCTTGACCCGGAGGGGCTTTATAGATTAGAGGATGGGCAACAGTTTTATGGTGATACATTGATGAACTTTGGACTTCGGTTGCCAACGATGACAGGTGACTTTGATAGTGTGATGGTAATTTTGGATAAAGTAAAATAATTT
>NZ_JARGDP010000058.1 GCF_029210395.1 Petrocella sp. FN5
CCAGCGACACGAGGATTTTCAGTCCTCTGCTCTACCGACTGAGCTATCTGGGCAGAAGTACAAGTACTTCATGCATCATCTTCATACGAAGACAATTCGGTCTTACCAATCAATATATAATAAGCGTTAATTAATGCCGGAGACCGGAATCGAACCGGTACGACTTTATAGGTCGCAGGATTTTAAGTCCTGTGCGTCTGCCAGTTCCGCCACTCCGGCGCATAACCAACAACTTATTATGATCGTATAACGATCAAATGGAGGGAGAAGGATTCGAACCTTCGAAGCTATCGCAACAGATTTACAGTCTGCCCCCTTTGGCCACTCGGGAACCCCTCCAAACAAAATATGAACTTGAATCTCCAAGAGGAAGCGCCCTCAAGGTGAACAAGATATATCTTACCACAATTAGAAGTTTTGTCAATAGTTTTGGTGAAGTTTTTAACGGTAGGATAAAAGAGAAGGCTTAAACCAAGGTTAATAGTTTACTAAAGGTTTAGAATCCAATTGCTAAGCATGGTTAAAAAAGATATAATTAACCATGTCAGAGAAAACGAGTGAGTTTGGAGACGACAAAAAGCGAGGTAAACGTATGGGAAAAATAACCATGAAGGACGTTGCAAAACATGCAGGTGTATCGGTTGCAACCGTATCCAATGTTATCAATAACATATCCAATAAAACAACGGAAGCGACGAAGCAAAAAGTCCTTTCATCCGTCAAGGAACTTAATTATAAAATGGACATGACCGCTCGAAGTTTGTCCATTGGAAAATCAAATTTAATCGGTATTTTCATACCGGAAGTATACGAAAACAGTGCGCCAAGTTCTCTTCTAAAAACCAATCCATTTTACAGTGAGATTATTAGTGGTATTGAATATGAAGCCAGGATGCTCGGCTATGATATTCTCATATCTTGTATTCACTCTATTGATCATGCCCTTGAGTTGGTGAATAAGCGGATGTTAGATGGCTTGGCCATCCTTGGTACTTATGATACAAGGTTTTGGGAAGACCTTAAGCTGGTATCGGTGCCAATCGTCTTAATAGATAATTACAACTATGAAGCGGTGGGTGTTAATAATGTGGGTATTGATGATGAACTCGGTGCTTATCTTGCGACCAAACACTTAACGACCCTTGGGCATAAGCATATTGCTTTTGCGACCAGTGAGGTCGGCGTTTCAGAGGTGAATGAGAAACGTTTTATAGGGTTCAAACGTGCTATAAAAGAAGCCAAGTTAGATCAAACAGCATGCCCAGTGATTGTTGAGGCGGTTTCCTTCAAAGGTGGCATAACCATAGGCCATAGACTTTTAAAGGACCACATGGAGGTCACAGCGGTGTTTGCTATTGCAGATATTATGGCACTTGGTATTATTAAGATCATGCATCAGTTTGGAAGGAAGATTCCGGAAGATCTATCCATAATAGGATTTGATGACTTAAGCATTTGTGAGTACACGTTTCCGGCCTTAACCACAATAAGGCAGGATATCTATAAAAAAGGTGTGGAAGTTGCCAGACTTCTCATTAAAAAAATTGATGGTGAGCTGGGGTTAAAGTCACAGGAGCTACCTGTTGAACTCATTGTCAGAGAGACGACAAAGGCCATCTTGAAATAAGGGCTTGTGGCTAGGGCGAAAAATCAACTATATTATTTTGGTACTTTATCATTGTTACAATATGTTTTCATTCGCAGGTGAACTATGGTTTGGAAGAATCATTCATGCTATAATAGCACCTGTACAAGCAATGGATAGACTGAAAACGGCGCGTCTCAATGAAGATGAGGTAAATAGATGAAGAATATGATGAATAAAATGATAATTGTAATGATGGCGGTGGTATTAATGTCAACCACCATTGTCCATGGTGCCACCAATGAAGAAAGTTATGCTGGTAATCAATTAAGAACGCTAGGTATACTTAGAGGTTATGATGACGGATCCCTTAAGCTTGATAATCCGATTGTCAGAGCTGAAGTAGCAGCCTTAGCTGTAAGAATACTAGGATACGAAGGTGTTGAAGTGGCAGGAGAAAGCAAGAGCTTTGCGGATGTTCCAACCAGTCACTGGGCCCATGGGGTGATTGGCAATGCTAATAAATTAAAGCTTGTACAGGGTTATCCGGGAGATACTTTTAGACCGGCCGGCAACATCACTTATGGGGAAATCGTAACTATTATGGTGAATGCTCTAGGTAGGCAAGAGAATCTAACAGGCAAATGGCCAGAGAACTATATACAAAGAGCCAAATCCATTGGAGTTATACCGGCTAATTCGAGTGTAGATCCAAGTAAAGTTGTCACAAGAGGTGAAGTCGCCTTGATTATATGGGATACACTATTGGTTAAACAATAATACGATATCAAAGCCACTTCTTATGAAGTGGTTTTTTCATTATAGTTCAGGTGTCAATATTTAACCTCTTTTATAATGTCAGGAAAAATGCTATAATACTATAAAATTAGGAAACAGTACGGGAAACGATGAGGAATGAATATATGGAGATTGGAAAAGTATCTGAATCGGTTTTAAAAAGAACCATCTTAAAGCCTTTATCCGTAAAAAGAGAAGAAGTTATTCATGGCCCTGGCATTGGTGAGGATTGTTGCGTTCTAAAATTCCCCAGTGAGGATCTTATTGTTATGTCAACAGATCCGATTACTGGAACCACCAAAGAGATCGGTAAGCTGGCGGTTCATGTTACAGCTAATGATATAGCTTCAAGTGGGGCAACGCTGGTTGGTATCTTACTTACAATATTATTACCTACAGGCTTCTTAGAAGAAGATCTTAAGATTATTATGCAGGATGTGAACGCGGTTTGTACATCTTTGAATGTGCAAGTGCTTGGTGGACATACAGAGGTGACAGGCGCGGTCAACCAAGTGATTGTATCGGTGACGGGCATAGGTAGAGCAACAGATGCCAGTTTAGCCATGTCATGCAATTTACACCCTGGTGATGATTTGGTCATGACCAAATGGGCAGGTATTGAAGGTACCGGTATCATTGCTCTGGAAAAAGAAGCTGAGTTAAAAGGTCATGTTAAACAAAGCTTAATTGAAGAAGCTAAGAAGTTTACAGAT
Source organism: Petrocella sp. FN5 (assembly GCF_029210395.1). Taxonomy (GTDB): domain Bacteria; phylum Bacillota; class Clostridia; order Lachnospirales; family Vallitaleaceae; genus Petrocella. The sequence goes on from NZ_JARGDP010000058.1 coordinate 3,097, forward strand.
CTCATTTCAGTTGTTGAGGATAGCGCGGCCGCCATGAAGCATGGTGTAAAAGCCATGCACGATATAACAGAAGGTGGCGTATATGGAGCACTCTGGGAAATGGCATCAAGTGCTAAAGTTGGTTTTGAAGTTCAACTCGATCATATACCTTTAAAAAGAGAAACGATCGAAATATGTGAGTTTTATAGCATTAACCCTTATCAACTCATTTCGAGTGGCGCACTGCTTATTGGAACAGAAGATGGACCTGGACTTGTTAAGGCATTACTAGAAGCAGGTATTCATAGTGCACATATTGGGAAAGTAACTTCCGGTAAGGAACGTCTCATTATCAGCGATCAAATGCGGCAAACCCTTAAGCCACCTAAATCAGACGAACTATATAAAGTAATCAGATGACTCAACATTCCCACAGGTAGGATTTCTTAGTGATTTTCATTGCTTGCCAGCAAGAAAATAGAAAAATTTGGGAAAGCGGAGTTAGATAATAAACGATTGAGTTTAATACCAAACAAGATTATGGAGGTAACATATGAGAGAAGACATACTGCAGATTATTCAAAACAACAGCAAAATCGAAGTCAAAGACTTGGCAATGATGCTAAATGACAATGAAGATAATATAGCCGATGAAATAACGAAAATGGAAAAAGAAAAAATTATATGTGGTTATCATACACTCATTAATTGGGATCGTACCAACAATGAAAAAGTAACGGCATTAATTGAAGTCAGAGTCACCCCACAAAGAGGTGAAGGCTTCGACCGTATTGCAGAACGCATCTACAGATTCAAAGAAGTAACAGCGGTTTATCTGATGTCCGGTGGGTTTGATCTTACAGTCATCATTGAAGGCTCAACCATGAAGGAAGTGGCTTTATTTGTTGGACAAACATTAGCACCTTTAGAATCCGTCCTAAGTACCGGTACCCATTTTGTTCTGAAAAAATACAAAGATTATGGGATTATTCTAGACGATGAGAAAAAAGACGAGAGAATGGTGGTGACCCCATGATGGAAAATAAATTATCACAAAGAGCATCCGTAATTCCACCATCAGGCATTCGCAAGTTTTTTGATATTGTAACAGAAATGAAAGATGCCATATCTCTAGGTGTTGGTGAACCTGATTTTGATACACCTTGGAGAATTAGAGAAGAAGGTATCTATTCTCTTGAAAAAGGCAAAACATTTTATACTTCTAATTCCGGTCTCTTAGAGCTTAGGGAAGCCATATGTGATTATCAGAGGCGAAGGTTCAACTTAGACTATGATTATAAAGCAGAATGTCTTGTAACAGTAGGAGGCAGTGAAGGTATTGATTTAGCCCTTCGTGCCCTCATTAATCCCGGAGATGACGTTCTTATTGCAGAACCTTGCTTTGTTTCCTATCAGCCTTGTGCCTATCTGGCGGGTGCTAATGTCATCTCTATTCCACTAAAAGCTGAAAATGAGTTCCGTATTACAGCTGAAGAGATTGAAGCGGCTATTACACCAAAAAGTAAAGTGTTAATGATATCTTTCCCAACCAATCCTACCGGAGCGGTCATGAAAGAAGAACATTTAAAAGCCATATCAGAAGTTATTATCAAACACGATCTGATTGTTATTTCCGATGAGATCTATGCAGAGTTATCTTATGGCTTTGAGCATGTGTCTATAGCATCTTTACCGGGCATGAGAGAGCGTACAATCATCATCAATGGCTTTTCAAAAGCCTATGCCATGACAGGATGGAGAATGGGTTATGTGCTTGGACCAGAAGAAGCTGTAGGATTAATGACCAAGATTCATCAGTATGCAATTATGAGTGCACCAACCACCAGTCAATATGCTGCACTTGAAGCTGCAAAGAACTGTGATGATGATGTGGAAATGATGCGACGTGCGTATAATCAAAGAAGAAGATTAATGGTTGAAGGCTTTAGAAAAATGGGACTAGATTGTTTTGAACCGGAGGGTGCATTCTATGTATTCCCATCCATTCAAAAAACCGGTCTAACATCTGAAGAATTTGCAACTCAGTTATTGTTTGATCAAAAGGTAGCGGTTGTACCAGGAACGGCTTTTGGAGAATGTGGTGAAGGGTTCATAAGATGTTCCTATGCATATTCTGTAGAAGAGTTGAAGATTGCACTTGAGAGAATTGGTTTGTTTGTTGAGAAGATGATAAAAAAATAAAGGCACTACATAAAATAAAAAACCTAATACACAATAAAAAGAGGCTGTCTCAGGATATATCATAATCTGAGGCAGCCTTGCTTTGTCTCTATAATACAGATTCTAATGTGCCACTTTACAATCCGAACAGGTTCCGTATAGGAATATTTTCTCAGATTCTATGGTGAAATCCGTTTCCGATTGAAGTTGATTAATCAGTTGATCAACGACACGGGTGTGTAAATCATAGACTTGACCACAATGATTACAAATCATGTGAGGATGATTATGGATAATGGCGTCATAGCGAAAACGGTCTTCACCAACATTAAGCTCCTGGATAAGATTGGCTTTTTTTAAGGTGTCTAGTGTCTTATAAATGGTTGCAAGACTCATCGTTGGATGGGTTTCTTGTAAAGCATTATAAATAGATTCAGCACTAGGATGTTCTACAGTATTACATAGAACATTAAATATAGCTAATCTTTGTGGTGTGACTTTTAGATTTTTAGCTTTAAGCATAGCGGTTATTTGATCCATATCTTCACTCCTGTAATAGTTATTATTTCATAGTAGTAACTTAATTCTATTATAGAATAGATGTCTTGTCAAGTTCAACCTTTTTTAGTGGTTGCGGTATACAGCTCAAACTGTATTTTAGCGATATTTATTGATAGCCAATAACCCTATGTGATACAATAAGTAAAAGAGACAAAAGGAGGGAACAATGTGTCAGTCAATGTAGAGTTAATTAATCCGTTTATCAGTGCAGCTCAAAGTGTTTTAAGGGACTTATCACAAATACATACAAAAATGGGTAAGCCCTATATAAAGAATCCGGAGTATGAAGGGAAGGTCTTAACGGTTATAGTAGGTGTAACAGGAGAACTAAGAGGACAAGTTATTATTTCTCTTGAAGAGGATATAGCTTGTAATATTGCATCGCATATGATGATGGGTATGCCGGTTTTAGAATTAAACGATATGTCAAAAAGTGCCATTGGTGAGCTTGCTAATATGGTACTGGGCAATGCTGCTACTATTTTTTCAACCAAGGGTATTATTGTGGATATAACTCCACCAAACTTATGTCTGGGTAACAATATGTCTTTTACTGTTAGTGACTCTAAGACAATCTGTGTTCCACTTGAGCTAGAAGATGGATCTACATTACTTGAACTGAACATTGCAATTAAACCAAAATGATGAATATTATTTTACTTGAACCTGAAATCCCCCATAATACAGGTAGTATTGGAAGAACTTGTGTAGCGACAGGTGCTTCCTTACACCTAATAAGACCACTTGGCTTTTCTTTAGACGAAAAGTCTGTTAAACGTGCCGGTTTAGATTATTGGCATAAATTAGATTTGCACATGTATGATTCATTTGAAGAATTTTTACTAAAGCATCCGGGCGTCAAAATATATATGGGTACGACCAAAGCTAAGAAAACGTATGCAGATGTTCAATATGAAAAAGGGTCCTTTATTATGTTTGGTAAAGAAAGTGCCGGTATACCGGAAGAAATCCTACTTAAGTATCAAGAAAGCTGTATACGTATACCGATGGCGAATGACATAAGGTCATTGAATTTATCTAATGCCGTTTCCATAGTACTTTATGAAGCCTATCGTCAACATAATTTTGGACAAATGCAAATAGAAGGCGAGTTGCATCATCATAAATGGTTATAAAGCTAAGAGGGTGACTATTTGGAAGAAGATAATAGAATTAGAAAACGGATCGACTATAGGAATCATATCTTGTGTTATAAGCACATTTTATCAAATAGCGATGAGACACCTGATCCTGCACCGATTAGAATAATCGTTGAAGATATCTCTTATAGCGGAATAGGCATTCGTTGTACCAGAGATCTTAGTACAGGCGATGTCCTTGTTTTCAATCTTGAAAATATCGGGGAGAAAAAAGAGGTCATGCTAGAGGTGATGTGGTGTCGTTACGCGGGCGGTGAGTACGAAGCCGGATTAAAGTTTAGGAATCTGACAAAAGAAACCATATTGTTTCTTGATGGTCTCATCAAAAATCACCTTAAACAAAAGAATAAATTAATCAATAAAGATACTTGAAAGAAATACAAGAGGCGTATTGCACTTTATACATGCAATGCGCCTTTATGTATGGTGGGAAAGTGGTAAAGTGAAAACGAAAGTTGTGCCTTTACCTTCTTGACTATACACGTCTATTTTCTCGTTATGAGCTTTGATAATTTCTCTTACGATGGATAGGCCAAGACCGATACCTTTCTTATCTTTACCCCTTGAGCGGTCAGCTTTATGAAATCGATCCCAGATGTACTTAATGTCTTCTTCGGATATTCCGGGACCTGAATCTTTGATACGTACTTCAACTTTACCTATTAATACCGTAGTTTCTACAATGATGGTGTCTTCCGGAGAACAGAATTTTATGGCGTTATCGATGAGATTGGTCAAAACACGTTGTATCTGGTTCATATCCGCAAATACAAACAGTTCCTGTTGGTCGATGAGCAAGGTGAAATCGATATGCTTATCTAGGATTTTCTGCTCAAATTGAAAGAGGATTTTTCGAATATCTTGATGAAGATCATAATGGGTTTTGTTTAATTGTACGGTATTATTTTCCATTTTTGTTAGGAGGAGTATGTCGTTGGTGAGCTTGGTCAAACGCTCTGTCTCATCAAGAACGATATTTAGGTACTTGCCTTGTCGTTCATAAGGAATGGTGTTATCTAGTATGGCTTGTACGAAACCTTTAATAGATGTTAGAGGTGACCTGAAATCATGAGAGATATTAGCAATAAAATCTTTACGCATATCTTCAAGTTTTTCGAGTTCAGAGGCCATATGGTTTATATTATTGGCCAGTTGTCCAATCTCGTTATCGGTACTTACAACAACATGGCTTGAAAAATCACCATTGGCAATGGCTTGAACCCGATCGTTTAACTCAGAGATGGTATTGGAAATACTTTTTGAGTAGACATAAGTAGATATAAAAGTGGCAGACAATAGTACAAGTAATGAAATAAGGGTCATTTGATAGATATTATTAATGTTTTCTCGCAATGTAGGATAAGGAGAGTTAATAATAACCGCTCCTATAATCCGATCACCTGAGAAAATAGGATAAGCGGTTGTCAGCACCAGCTGGTCATAGAGGTCACCAAAAGTACCGGTTTCTGACATTTGTTGACCTTCAAAAACAGAATGGATAATGGGATGATTGAGCTTATGACCGACCAAGGACTTGCCGGTGGTTTGAGTGTCTTTAAAAACCCTATGATTTTCATCCAGAATCATAATTCTAGAATCAATATATCGGCTGGTAGCGGTTAACTGATAGTTGAAATTAAGATCCGTCAAGGTTCTTGCCTTATAGGTTTCTATGAATTGATCACTTAAAATTCGACTTTCCTCTAACATCATTTTGTAATGGTTCTCTATAAAATAGTTTGAAATAATTTGAGTAAGTACACCAAACAATAGAAGGAAAATGACCAAAGTGGTCATAGCATAGATAGCAAAAAAACGGCCTGTAAATGTCTTGAACATATCTAGTTCACCTCAAATTTATACCCAATGCCCCAAACGGTTTTGATACCCCAAGCATCTGATTCATTGATTTTTTCACGAATTCTTTTTATATGAACATCAACAGTGCGGGTGTCACCGATATATTCATAACCCCATATACGATCAAGGAGCTGCTCTCTTGTGAAGACCTGGTTCGGGTTGGAAGCAAGAAAATATATGAGTTCTAGTTCCTTTGGTGGCATTTCAATTTTTGTATCGTTATAGACAACGGTATAATTGGAGAGGTTGATGGTCAGGTTAGGCATCGCGATTTGTTTAGTAGTATTTCCTTTAGGGGTGAATCGTCTAAGGACAGCCTTGACTCTTGCGGTGAGCTCTTTAGTATCAAAAGGTTTGATCATGTAGTCATCCGCACCCAGTTCAAGCCCCAGAATTTTATCAAAGGTCTCACCTTTGGCTGTAAGCATAATAATTGGTGTATTACTCATTTGACGTATATCCTTACACACATCAAAGCCATCCCTTCCTGGTAACATAAGGTCTAAAATAACCAAGTTTGGTGAGAAAGATTTAAAAACATGGATTGCGTCATTGCCATTGTGAACAGATTTTGTTGAATAACCTTCTTTTTCCAGATAGAGGGCTATGAGTTCGGTTATATTTTCGTCGTCGTCAACAATGAGTATTTTTGATTTTGCTTCCATGAGGACACCTCAATTCTTGTATGGTGGTTGGGATGGTTTATAGGAGCTAATATTATTATAAGCATTTTACTTGAATTCTACAATAGTTACACCGGATTCTCCTTCACCATAGGCACCAATTCGAAAGGAATCTACATATTTCACTTTTCTCAGGTGCTTATGAATGGCAGACCTAAGAGCACCGGTACCTTTGCCATGAATGATGGTGACCATAGGTAGTTTTGATAGATAGGCGTCATCTAAGTATTTATCCAGAACCTGTAGTGCATCGATGGTCATTTCCCCTCGCAGATCAATCTCTGTTGAGATGTTATAAGCTTTGGTGGTTACACTTTTTGAAGAAGCTTTTTTGCGTGCTTCTTTTGGATGGTGACTTTCTTCTTGTAGAACCGTCACATCTTTAAGGGAAACATTGGACTTCATAATACCCATTTGAACTTGAATCTCACCTTTACTATTTGGTAAAGATAAAACGGCACCATTTCCATTAAAAGGAGCAACAAAAACCGTATCACCAATGGCAATGTCTTTTGCTTTGGTGCCTTTTGCCTTAGCTTTTGGTAAACCCATTTCATTTTCCATCTTTGTCATAGACTGACGTAAAGTACTGCGACTTTCTTCTAGAGCCTTGGTGTCAATCTGAGCACTATCAGCGATTCGGTTAATCTGGCGAATGAGTCGATCTGCTTCTTCTTTAGCGGCTTCTGTAATTCTATAAGCTTCTTTTTTAGCTTCCATAAGCATTTCTTGTTTTTTTTGCTCAAAAGCTTCTTTTTGAAGATCAAACCGGCGCTTAAGGATTTCAGTTTCTTTTCTATATTTTTCAGCCTTTTCTTTCTCAGCAATGGCTAATTTTTTGTTGATCTCAAGATCTGTAATCAAGTCTTCAAAACGGACTTCTTTTTGTTGAAGAAGCGCTTTGGCTTCCTCGATAATATCATCACCCAGCCCTAATCTTTTTGAGATGGCAAAGGCATTACTTTTTCCTGGAACACCTATAAGTAAACGGTAGGTAGGGCGTAAGGTGGTCACATCAAATTCGCAGGAAGCATTTTCTACACCCTCGGTTGAAAGGGCATAGACTTTAAGCTCACTATAATGCGTGGTGGCTACAGTGAGAACCCTTCGGGCAAATAGATTTTCCAAAGTAGCCATGGCAAGTGCGGCACCTTCTGTTGGATCCGTACCGGCCCCAAGCTCATCAAAAAGCACCAAAGAATCGATGGTTGCCTTCTTAAGTATATCCACGATATTAACCATATGTGAAGAAAAGGTACTTAGAGATTGTTCGATACTTTGTTCATCGCCGATGTCTGCATAGATCTCATCAAAAACCGTTAAACTAGAACCGTCAAAAGCAGGTATATGCAAACCGGCTTGACCCATGAGGGAAAAGAGGCCTAAAGTCTTAAGGGTAACGGTCTTACCACCGGTATTGGGTCCTGTAATGACTAAGGTATTAAATGATTTCCCGAGGTAAATATCAATAGGTACCACTTCTTGATCACTTAGTAGAGGATGCCTTGCTTTTTTTAGATTGATCTCTTTGTTGTCATTAAACATAGGTAAGGTGGCATTTTGCTTTAAAGCCAGTTCAGCCTTGGCAAAGATAAAATCGAGCTCAGCCATGACATCCAAGTTGATTTTTAGAGCCTCCATATGCACCGCTGCCAAAGCACTAAGTTCTGCAAGAATACGGCTGATTTCTTCTTGTTCTTCGTGGGCCAATTCAGTTAGTCCGTTATTTAGTTCCACAACAGACATAGGCTCGATAAACAGTGTTGAACCGGTAGAAGATTGGTCATGAATCATACCCTTGAATTGACTACGGTATTCGGCTTTAACTGGTACACAGAAGCGGTCATTACGGATGGTAATAATTGGATCTTGTAACATAGTTTTTTGGTTATTATTATTAATAATGCTGTTGAGGTTAGATCGGATTTTAGTATGGGTATTTTGTATGCTACGCCGTATCTGATGAAGCTGTGAACTGGCTTCATCAGCGATGGTATCATCAGATATGATGCAACGATCTATCTCTCTAAGTAATGGCGTTAGTGGTTCGATGTCCAAGAAAAGAGGGGCAATGGAAAGTGTACAAATCATCTCTTCGCCTTCTCTGAAATAACTTTTTAGACGGGAAGCAACGCGTAGTACATCTCCAATATGGAGCAATTCAAGTATAGAGAGGTTACCACCAATGGCCAGTCTTTTTAAGGAAGGACCGATAAGATGTGTACCACGAATAGGTAGTGAACCATATTTGAGCACGGTGGAGAGTGCCTCTGAAGTCTCGTTTTGCTTTCGGTTGATTGCTTCAAGATCGGAATATGGTTTTAAGGCTTCAACCATTTTTTTGCCCGGTTCTGATTGAGCCAATTGTTTGAGTTGTAATATGATTTTATCGTATTCAAGTATTTTTAGGGCTTTTTGATTCATGAGTAACTCCTTTATTATGGTTATAGATCTAGATAATAGAGGTCGTAGGCTGCTTTTTCATAGACAGGCATGATATTATCACGATCATTATATTTATGAAAGCCAAGGGAAGACCAAAACTGGCGTGCAGAAGTATTATCAAGATGGCATGTCAGATAGATTCGGCTATAATTGCGGGGCTGTATGTAGTTTTTAAAAAAATCACAAAAGAACTGTCGACCATAGCCTTGCCCAATATAGTCTGGTAATATCAGAAAGCTTTGAAGCCAACAAGTTCCTGACAGGTTTGTTTTCATGAGCTTTAAGTACCCTAAAGATTTTTGACTGACGGTATCAATGTATATAAAGTGCTCACCTGCATCTTTCTCAAGAGACTTGGGTGATTGTATGGCTTTGTTATATTGATCATACCGAGTTAAGGCAATATTAATTCTCAACAAATCAAGGGCACTTGCTTGGATTATTTCCAACTTTTTTCTTTGCGGATTTGTCATAAGGAACCACCTTTAATATATATAAATATATTCTCTTATCATTTTACATGATTATGACATAATTATAAAGCATCCTAACATATCTTTTTTATGACACCTTGTTACGAAGCCAAGATGTTTGTACTTAAAGGGGTATAAAAGGTCTTGAGAATCAGGAGATTAAGGGGTTTATGAGAAACGCTAATTTGTTAACGTTCTATTCATAATCTGTTCAAAAACAGGTTGTATAATAGGGAATAGGAATTAATGAGCTTGATCATTGGAGTGTGAATCATGAGCGAAACTAAGACGAATAATGGATGTCCTTCATTTTACAAAGAGGAAATTAAACATCCCAAAAAACTTTCCAGATTTTCAAAGCTAGTTCGCAAAATAAGTACAATAGTATTTGGAGCAAAAAGATGATGAGTAGCAGAGATGCTGCTTTTTGTTTTTATTTGACATATTGGCCAGTTAATGTTTCAATTAATCTATATAGTGGTTAAGTTAATGAAACTTAGTTTTGACGCTTAACCTAGATAGAATAAGGTGGCGAGAAAATGAAACTTGGTTGTAACTATTCCGAAGAACTGATGTTATTAATTGAAGAAGACGCTGTGGAAGTGGATTGTATTAAGATGGGTTATTTCCAGCCCTTTATAGGATTACATGAGGAGATTGTGAAGAAGAAGCCAATCCTAATACATGGTTTTGGTAAGCATGAACACATCGGTATGGTCGATCCAAAGCGTAATAATGATTGGCACCATATGAATGAAGTTCTGACCCAATATGATGCCCCACATTTAGCGGTACATTTTTCTATTTATGACCAAGATTTGCATGTTGTTAGGGATATAAGACAACGGTTGGATCAAGGCGTTGAGATATTCAAAGAACTTCTAGAAGTACCTTTAATTATTGAAAACATGGATTATAATCCGTTTTATACGCCCCACTATGTAAAACCTGAAGCGGTAGATCCGGATTTTATAGCCGAAATGTGTGAAAAACATGATGTTGGTCTTTTACTTGATACAGCCCATGCAAGCGTCTCAGCCTATCACTTAAGAATGGATGTTCATGATTATTTAAGAAGGCTTCCTTTAAAACGGGTTAAAGAGATACATTTTGTCGGAACTCAGATGACAGAAGACAAAGGGCTAATCGATATGCATACACCTTTAACACCAAGAGATTACGATTTATTGGATTGGCTTAGGTACAAATGTAAACCAGAGATTGTAACTTTGGAATATGGATGGCCAGGTACAGACTTCTCATGGCGTACCAGTAAAAAAGAGATAAAAAAACAGCTAATTGAGATAAGGAAAAGATTTTAGTCAACTTAGAAGACCCTATTTTAGGGTCTTTATTTAATAGATGAGCATAATGATGCTCGATTCTTTTCTTTAACTTCACTTGAAAATAGGCTATAATGTGATAATGGCAACAAGTAATACTGTTATGCAGATGGCAAGACAGTATTACATATTGAAAGGAGAAACATATGCGTTATTTGGCAGATGTGAATGAAGGCGATCAAATCGTCGATATATATTTATGTGCAGAAAAACAGGTACTAAAAACAAGAGCGGGGAAGAGCTATTACTCCGTCAGATTACAAGACAAAACAGGTGTGGGCGACGGTAAAATATGGGATCTTAACGATGGAATTAATAGCTTTGGCACAGGGGATTATATCAAAGTTGATGCAACGGTCGTAAGCTTTCAAGGCAGTATCCAGTATAATATTAAACGTGTTCGTGTAGCACAAGAGGGAGAATATGATCCTAAAGATTATATACCGGCAACAGAATACGATGTTGAAGAGATGTATAAGGAGTTTGTAGGATACATTGAAGATATGGATGATCCATGGCTTAAGCAGTTGGCCACTAATTTCTTTGTCGAAGATAAGGCTTTTGCCAAAAGTTTTAAGGCCCATACAGCTGCAAAAACCGTGCACCATGCTTATATGGGTGGATTATTAGAACATACCTTGTATATGCTTAGGCTATGTGATTTTATGACCAAGCAATATCCGGTATTGAACAAAAGCATCTTATTTTCAGGATGTATGTTCCACGATATTGGCAAGCTAAAAGAATTATCGGAGTTCCCGATTATTGAGTATACAGATGAAGGCCAGCTCATTGGGCATATCATTATAGGTATAGAGTGGCTAAGTAAAAAAATTGATGAGATTCCTAAGTTCCCACCAACGCTTGCCAATCTACTTAAGCATATGATTATCGCCCATCATGGGGAGTTAGAATACGGATCACCTAAGAAACCGGAACTCATTGAAGCCATAGCCCTTCATTATATTGATAATATGGATGCAAAGATGAAAACATTTACAACCTTGATGAAAGCCTCAAGTGAGCAAGATGATTGGTTAGGTTACCAGAGGATGTTTGAGAGCAACTTAAGAAGAACCAGATATTAGATTTTGTTAAGCAGATAAATAGATGAATAGAGGTATGAAATGTCGAAAGTAAAGGCACCAGTGGTAAAAAATGAAGTATATGAGATGATAGTTGATGATATTGGTGTTAACGGTGAAGGCATCGGCAAAGTGGAAGGTTATACTTTGTTTGTCGATGGCGGTTTGCCGGGTGAAACGGTTCTTGCTAAGGTTGTTAAAGTCGGTAAGAATTTTGGTTTTGGGAAGCTTGAGTCCATTCAGGTACCCTCCCCGGATAGAGTTATACCAATATGCAAAGTAGCTAGTCAGTGTGGCGGCTGTCAACTCCAGCATTTATCTTATGAGGGTCAGTTGAAGTTTAAGCAAAACAAAGTAGACCAATTGATTAAAAGAATTGGGAAATTAAGCGACATACAAGTAGAACCGGTTATAGGTATGGATGAGCCCTATTATTACCGAAACAAAGTTCAATATCCGGTTAGGTATGAAGGTGGTCGTGTAAAAATTGGCTTTTACGCCAAACGTAGCCACAGAATAGTGGAAACGGATATTTGTTATATTCAAGACCAACGTAATGAAGAAGTCAAAGTCCTTATCTTAGATTGGATGACACAAAATGGTATATCCGCCTATAATGAAGAAACACATAAAGGTTTTTTGAGACATATTGTAACAAGACATGCCCACTCCACAAAGCTTATGCATGTGACATTAGTCATTAACGGTCGACGCTTAAAGGCGTCCGAAGGTCTAATTGCAAGACTAACCAAGCTGGATTATATATCCGGAATCAGTGTGAATATAAACAAAGAAATCACCAATGTCATCATGGGGGGGCAATTGCTCCATGTGCATGGGGACACCCATATTGAAGACACCATAGATGATGTCAAGTTCCACATATCACCATTATCCTTCTTCCAAGTCAATCCGGTTCAGACAGAAAAACTATATGCAAAAGTCATTGAGTTTGCAGAACTAACCGGTGAAGAAACAGTCATGGATGTTTTTTGTGGTATTGGTAGCATATCTCTTTTACTGGCAAAAAAAGCAAAAAAAGTCATTGGTGTAGAAGTGGTTGAAGCGGCGGTAGAAGACGCACTTCATAATGCTGATATCAATGGTATAACGAATGCCGAGTTCTATACGGGCAAAGCAGAAGAAGTTATACCAAGGCTTCATGATGAATTAAAGATGCGTGCAGATGTCATCGTTGTGGACCCACCAAGAAAAGGCTGTGAAGAAGTACTACTAGTTGCGATGGTCAAGATTAATCCCAAGCGTATCATCTATGTCTCTTGTGACCCATCAACACTGGCAAGAGACCTTAAGTATCTTACGGAAAAGGGTTATAAAGTAGATCAAGTTCAGCCCCTTGATATGTTTTCTCAAGGCGTGCATGTGGAGACCATCTGTCTGCTAACAAGAAAATAAAAGCCATGAACTCTGCTATAATCCACTCGCATCTTTAAATAGTATTATTTTAACCAATAATTATAACACTATACGACATAAAACACAATATTAAACCTATATAAACTTGTATTTTTT
>NZ_JARGDP010000059.1 GCF_029210395.1 Petrocella sp. FN5
TATTGCTTCATGAGTATAGCTTGAGCATTTATTCATTTTCAAGAATACTTTTTTGTTGTTTCTGTGTCAAAGCTTTAAAGACAAGATCATAGGACATATCCAACATGGTTTTTAGGATATCATCCGGCACGTCTCCTTCCAAAAACACAGAATTCCAATGGGTCTTATTCATATAATACCCAGGAATAATATCTGAATATTGATCACGTAAAGACTGACCGAATATTGGCTCACATTTAATAGTTATAATCGGTTTCTTTTCTTTATTGGTACCGATCATTACATACATCTTATCTCCTATTAAGTAACGTGTGGCTTCCCACTCCACTTTATAATCTTTTACTGTGCCTATCTTTTCTAAACAGTACGCATCTACCCAATCATATTTCATCTATATTCCTCCCTAAAATTATATTTTTAAGTATAACTATGGTTAAGGCATCAAAACTATATAGTTAAATTTTCACATACACTGTGTGTGAAATTAGTGAAACTTAGTTTTGACCTTTTAACCACTTATGAGACTTTATACCTTCGTCATAATTGTACTATACAAAGCAACATAACACTATATATACCTGATAAATAATTTTGAATTAATTAACGTAAACTTTATATTGAGTGCAAATAATCAAAGAGGTCAGATACGCCTATTAGCTCCTGGAAATGTATTAAAAAGCGACCTTCTTATTGATTCAAAGATCGCTTGTTTATAATATTTTTTATTTTTTTCTGATTTTAATCACACGATCTTCTGTGACGATATAGTCCATAACTTGGTCTTTGCTCTCATATGGAAGTTGATTTTCCAGATGATTTTCATAAGCTAATCCAACTTTTATAAGACCCGGGTGAGCATTCAGATAGTTGTCGTAATAGCCGCCACCGTATCCTATTCGGTTGCCCTTTAGATCAAAACAACAACCCGGTACAAGAATTAAATCGCCTTCTTTTGGCTCATAGACCGCACTTCCAACCTTTGGTTCCATAACACCAAAGGCACTTTGTTTTAACTGTTGTGGCCCGATATAGGGCGAAAAAGCCATTTCTTTTTTATCTATTACTCTTGGTACTAAGAAATCATAACCTCTATGGTTGACCATGTCTTTTACAAAAAGACAATCTACTTCATTTTTCATTGCAATATACCCAAAAACATTACAGGATTGATTGAAAAAATCCGCTTCTAGAATGCGTTTGGCGATTTTCTCACTTTTACGATTCACATCTGAAAAATACATCTGTTGTCTTATAAATAAATGTTTTGCTCTATAGTTTGTCTTATCCATCACTTTTCCTTCTGATGGGCGTTATACTTCCATCGGCTTCTACAAAACTTGCTTGACTTAAAGTTGCCTTGACGCCATTTTTCCAGCTTTCAATATAGGCTGTTCTCAATACGAGCTGTTCAGCCTTTTCTTGGTCATTCAAACCTTCTGATTTTGACTTTTTGGCTAAATAATTAATACGTTCTATTTGAGATTGATCCATTTCAAACCTCCTTTTTATTGCGCTTTGAATAATGTTCCAACATCTTCACCGGCAAGAATATCAAGCAGAACATAAGGGCGATCTGCATTGGCTATGACCATATCAATGTGTGCTTCATTTGCAATCATCGCTGCTTGAAGCTTTGTTACCATACCACCTGTTCCAACAAGGGTGCTTGAACCCGTTGCCATTTTAAGAATATCACCATTGATTTCCATGACTTTGGGAATCAATTCAGCTTCTTCATAACGAATAGGATCCATCGTATGTAAACCATCAATATCTGATAATAGTATCAATAAATCCGCTTTAACCAAGGTGGCAACAATCGCTGACAAAGTGTCATTGTCACCAAACTCAATCTCATCTGTTGCGACTGTATCGTTTTCATTAACAATAGGAATGGTTCCATAATCCAACAAGGCATTAAATGTATTAACAACATTATTTCTACTTTTTTCTTCCATCGTAATATCTTTTGTTATCAGTACCTGTCCTGCAATAATATTATATTCTCTGAAAAATTTCTGATACATACGCATCAAGGATGCCTGTCCAACCGATGCAACAGCTTGTTTTTTATCCATCTCTAATGGCTTGCTATCTAGATTCAATACGCTAATCCCTGCTGCCTGAGCACCGGATGAAACTAAGATCACATCTAGACCACTGTGCTTCATATCCGCCAGTTGACGAATAAGTTTTTCCATTTTCGTTAAATTGATATGTCCTGTATCTTTGTACGTCAAAGACGACGAACCTACCTTAACAACGATTCTTTTTTTGTTAATCAACGCTTTTCTGTCCGTCATATCCACAACTCCCATGTCATGATGTAATCTGTTTTATTTTACAACAATACGTGAACCTAATCAATCATTTAAGTCTATTTTAAGAAGTTTCATGATTAGTAACAAAAAAAATGCATTAATGGCTTAAAATAAGGTAGGTTCTACTTAATACCAAAAGTAAAACCTACCAATTTATATGTGCGAACTGTATAGATTCATGATGCCTTATAGATTGGAATAATCATCATCCTTCTTAGCGGCATCAATTTGCTTCATCGTTTTGCTTTTCTTAATACTTTTTTTGTAGATTCTAATACCTATGAAGATCATTAAAGCTGTAAATAGCAAATATGGAGAGTTGGCTATAACATAGACAATAAAATCTTCAAATCCTTCTTTGATATCTGACAATGTATTTTTAATACCTTGGCTTACCCGTTCTCCAAGGGTAATCGGTTCTTTTTCTATAATCGTCGGTTTTAAAACTTCCTGAATATGAACATGTATGGTTGAATACCGGACACTATCACTCATATTTCTTAGATTACTTGTATACCGTTCAATCTCATATCGAACATTCTGAAGAGCATATTCCAGTTGAATCACATCTTCAAGCTTTTCTGATTTTTCTAGAATCGCTAAAAGTCGGTCCTCTTGTACTTTAAGTGTTTCCAGTCTAGATTCAATGTCAACAAATTGACTGGTAATATCTTCACGGCCTTCATTAGCATTGAGCACTTGACCTAAGGTTTTAAGTTCTTCAAACATGGCTTCAAACTGTTCCGCGGGTACCTTAATGCTATAACGACTGGACCTTCTTTGGGCACCACTTTCATATATCTGACCACCATAACTTTCCGAACCCTCCACATAAGCATTGTATTTGCCTATATATTCTTTGAGGGATGTTATGGTTTCGTCATATTCAAGGGTTTCAATGGACATATGGCCGGTTTTTATGATTTTTCGTTCATTGATGACCATTGACTCAGGTACAGATTCACCGCCATCAAAGCTTTTTGATTCTTCAACGGTCATTTCCATTTCTATACCCGCTTCTTCTCTGGCCTCTTGCGACATTGCAGGTGCACTTTCACCATAGTCCATAAAACCGGATTCATTTGAACTGGTCACTGAATCCTCTTTCATACTACTTTTTTGAGTACCACATGCGGACAAAACAAGTACCATCACCAGTACACTTATAATCCCAAGCTTTAATCCTTTAAATCTTCTCATCGTCAATCTCTCCTTTTTCTCTCCTATATCCCTTGATGTATCCAGTATTATCTATTATAATCATTCTGACGTAATTAGTCGATTTTTGTTCCATTCATCATTTTTATTTGTGGTTAAAGCGTCAAAATTAAGTTTCACAAATTTACATTAATTTATATAGTTTTGATACCTAAACCTATGTTAAAATAATTTTATAACAATGCACATAGAAAGGCGGTACCTTTATGACATCTACAACAACACAGACTAAAGACCTAACTCCTATAGAACAGCTGGAAAAATTAGATCAGAGCCTAAGTGCTCTAGGCTTTTCAGAAGCCCTTATATTCTGGGATTCAGCCACACTAGCACCTAAGAATGCTGTAAATGGAAGATCAGAAACCCTTGTTCACCTCTCTGAATTCTATTATAACACATTGGTAAATGAAAACATCCATCAGGTACTTTCAAATCTGGAGGCTACAAAAAGTGACTTGAATGATCTGGAAAAATCTAAACTCCAATTCTTTAGAGAAGAATATGATAAAGTGGCCTGTGTTCCCGTAGATGAGTACGCTGCATTTAAAGGTCTACAAGCCTTATCTTCAGATGCATGGGAAGAAGCAAAAGAGAAAAATGATTATTCCATCTTTGAACCCTATCTACAAAAAGTCATCGATTATCAAAGAAAATACATCCGGTATAGAAACAAAGAAGGACACCCCTATGACACCTTACTCCAAGACTATGAAAGGGGTCTAACGGTAGATATCGCTGATCAATTTTTCGACCTCTTAAGAGCGGTGATTGTCCCACTTGTTCAGAAGATTAAAGACAGTGGCGTCACTGTAAGCTCTCCTTTTGAAGGTATAAAATACGATGTCAAAAACCAAAAAGATTTTTCCGACTTACTACTTGAGAAGCTGGGTTTCAATAAAGATAGCGGCATCATAGCCGAAAGCGTCCATCCTTTTACTATGAATATCACCAAAGATGATGTTCGCATCACGACCCATTATTACGAAGACAATATTCTCTCAAGCATTTACAGTACCATACATGAATGTGGCCATGCATTATATGAACAAAACATTGATACGGCTTTAGGGTTCAGTCGATTGGCAACCGGAACCACCATGGGTATTCATGAATCTCAATCTAGAATCTATGAAAACAATGTTGGTCGCTCACGTGTTTTCTGGGAGACTTATTTCCCTTCATTGCAAGATTTATATAAGGACCAACTGGGAGAGGCTAATCCTGAAGTTTGTTACAAAGCCAGCAATTATGTTCGACCCACTCTAATCCGTATTGAAGCGGATGAGTTAACTTATGCTTTGCACATTATGATCCGATACGAGCTGGAAAAGCAGATTTTTGAAGGCAAGTTAAACGCAAAAGATTTGCCCCGTGCTTGGAACGCGCTTTATCAGAATTATCTAGGCATAAGGCCAGATACTGATGCCAAAGGCGTCTTACAAGATGTTCACTGGTCAGAGGGCTTATTTGGATACTTCCCTTCCTATGCCCTTGGTAGTGCTTATGCCGCTCAGTTTGAAGTCGCTATGAACAAAGATTTTGATGTGAACAAAGCCATCGCTGATGATCAGCTTATTCAAATAAAAAACTGGTTAGCCGATAAAATCCACAAATACGGGTCGACCAAGACGCCGGAAGAAATCCTTCTAATCGCTACTGGTGAACCTTTCAATCCAAAGTATTTTACAGATTATTTGTTAAAGAAGTACAGTGATTTATATGATTTATAAAACTTCATATTCAACTCACTTGAGACAATAATTTCTCCTATTACGCATACATAAACTCTTAATTAGTGTAGATATTATGTTCTGAATTTGTCTTTGCCAACACCGACCATGAAGTTCCTGGAATGACGTGTGTGACTTAAGCTAAGCAACAGGATGTTGCTTGCCGACTTTTGGCACAGGACGTGCCAACCGGAGGCCGTAGTCATACATGTCATGGAAGGGTTTTCATGGGACCAAATTCATAGATAATATCGACTCCGCCACCTTCATACCATCTAGTGCCGCCGACATAATACCACCTGCATAACCGGCCCCTTCACCACAAGGATATAAGCCTTTGACCGGACTCATATAGGCTTCATCTCTTAAGATTCGTATGGGTGATGATGTTCTTGTCTCAACACCTGTTAGAACCGCATCTTTTCTGTCGAAGTCTTTAATCTTCTTGCCGAATGCTTGAATCCCTTCTTTTAGAGCTTCTGCTACAAAGTCAGGTAAGGCTTGATTCAAGTCCGTCATGGTATATTGACCCTTAATATTGGGCTGAACACTTCCAAAAGCTGCTGTGATTCTACCATTCATAAAGTCGTCCAATTTTTGAACGGGTAGGCTGTAATTTGAACCGGCAATTTCAAAGGCTTTTTTCTCCCATTTTCTTTGAAAATGTACACCAGCCATCAAATCATCGCCATCAAAATCCTCTGGCAGTACATTGACCAGCAATGCACTGTTTGCATTGACTTCATCTCGCTTAAAATTACTCATACCGTTACACACAACATGACCATTTTCAGAAGCTGAGTTCACCACAAAGCCACCTGGGCACATACAAAAAGTGTAAACAGCACGTCCTTGACCTGTTCGATAGGTTAGCTTATAGTCCGCTACAGGCAGGTTAGGATGATCATAACCTACTCCATATTGTTTCTTCGAGATCATCTCCTGGGGATGTTCTATTCTCAAGCCGATGGCAAAAGCTTTTTTCTCCATAGGGATCTCATCGATGATTAGACGCAAAAAGGTATCTCTTGCACTATGTCCAATGGCCAAAACCACATGATTCGTAGCAATGAGATGACCGAACTGGTCTTTGACACCTGAAATGGCGCCATCTTCAATGACCAGTTCGGTCATCTTCCTGTTAAAATGAACCTCACCGCCCAGTGCAATGATTCTAAGGCGCATGTTTTTAACGACTTGAATCAGATAATCTGTGCCCATATGAGGCTTATTCACATAACGGATTTCTTCAGGTGCACCAGCTTCTATAAAGGTATCTAATATTTTATCTATTCGATAGAATTTGTCTTTTACCCCTGTATTAATTTTTCCATCCGAGTACGTTCCGGCGCCCCCTTCACCAAACTGTATGTTAGATTCTACGTCTAGTTTACCGGTTTCAAAGTAAGTCTCTACATCTTTAATCCGCTCATCAACGGGTCGCCCACGCTCAAGTAATATGGGTCTAGCCCCTTGTTCTGCCAGTATAAGCGCTGCAAAAAGACCGGCAGGACCGGCACCGATAACCACCGGTCTTTTTTTTGGTATCTTTATTGGGCCTTTTAATTCATAAGATGGCATTTCTTCTATATATGTCAACTTTGATAATTTTCTATTGGTGGATGCTGCCATCACAACATGGACGGTATAAACTATTTTTATGGCTTCTTTTTTTCTTGCATCTACTGATTTCTTGATAATCCTAATCTCAGTTTTTGGTTCAAGCCCGTAAATCGTTTTGACCAATTTATATAAATCATCAACATCATGATCCAACGGCATTTTTATTTGTTCGATTCTATAATAACCCATATTATTATTCCTTACCGGCACTACGGCCTGCTACATGTCCTGAGCTCCATGCCCATTGTAGGTTAAACCCACCGCAATCCCCATCCATATCCAGTATCTCTCCACATAGGATGACATTAGGATATTTTTTACATGTGAGTGTTGTTGCATCCACTTCACGACAATCAACGCCTCCAGCAGTAACCTGTGACTGATTCCATTGCCTGGTTCCTGTAATACTAAGCCTAAAGGCTTTGAGCCAATTTACAATCATTTCTCGTTGCTTAGAGGTGATTTGTGCCCCTTTATCCCTTGGATTCATACCACAGTCTTTTATTAAGGGGATAATCATTTGCTTAGGAAGTAAGCCAACAAAAAAATCTTCCAATACCTTATAGGACATTCTTTCGATGCGCTTTAATAACATCTCCTCCAACTCAACTCTGTTAAGCAAGGGCACTAAATCGCCATGAATTTCAATGTTCTTTTTATGTGTCTTAATAGCTAAAGCAGCGGTCCGACTCACATCTAATATTGGGGGTCCGGATAAACCGTAATCTGTAAAAAGAAGTTCACCATAGGCGCTCTTAAGATGTACTTCATCAACAACCAGATCTACCTTGGCCATTACTTTGGTTCCTTTAAGATGTTTAAGATAGGCATAATCCGATTCAAGTTGAATCAGAGAAGGATAAGGTTCGATTAGATTCATTCCCAGTTTTTTCGCTATTTGATAGCCACTACCGTTAGAACCCAGGTCAGGAGTAGATTTTCCACCACCAGCCAGAATCACATAATCGCCATAATATTTATTTTTTTTGGTATGAACCACCAACCGTTGACCTGTATCCACATGCACCACATCTTCATTACACATGACCTGTACTTTTTGACGGTCCAGCTCATAGAGCAACACATTCACAACCGAAGCAGCTTGAAGTGAGTAAGGGTAGAGCTTCCCTTCCTCAAGTTCTAGAATGGGGACACCTAATTCTTCAAAAAAATCTAAGGTTTTACTTAAGTCAAACTGAGGATATATTTGATCATATAAATTTTGACTGTCTGAATGGAAACGACTTCTCTCAATCCATCTGTTTGAAATATTACAACGTCCATTACCGGTTGCCAATATCTTTTTGCCAATACGGTCTTTACGTTCCAATAAAATTACTTTTTGCCCCAGTCGTGCAGCGGTTATAGCGGCCATTATGCCCGATGCCCCACCCCCTATAACAATTACTTTGTTTTTACCCATTTTATCACCTACATCAATTTTAATCTTTTTGCTAGAGCTACAAGGTTAGAACCTTTTGGGAAAATTAATAAATCTGCTTCTGTTATACCACCGATTTTCACAAGCAAAATGACATAAAATAATCCACCAACCATAATGGCTACCAATGTAGCAATGGCATTCGAATGACTTACAGCCATAATCATCCTATGAACCATCATGGCGATTAGACCCATCATCAAACCTGCAATTAGAGGATACAGCACAGATATTTTATAATCCATATTCAAATGAATTTTCTTTTCAATACTCAAATAATTCATAGTAGCCACTAATCCACTAAATATAATATTGGATATGACCGCACCAATAAGTCCAAAGTCAAATGCATATATTAATACAAACATAAAAACAACTTTAACGCCAAGAGCTACTAGAGAATGTCGTACCGGAACCTGAATCATACCCAGCCCCTGTAAAATACCAATACAGATGGCCGATACACTGTAAAAAACAACTGTCATAGCACCCAATCTCATGAGTAAAGAGGCGATTTCAATGTTTTCAGTGCCAAAAAGCATCTTAAGAATAGGTTCTGCTAAAAAAGCTAAACCAAATGCTGACGGCATAGAAACCAATAGTACCATCTTGATGGCCTGTTTTCCTCGGTGTTGCACTGCTTTATACTCTTTTTTAGCCATAAGGGCAGTGATCCCCGGTATGGATGCCGCTGCAAGTGCAGATGCAATAGATATGGGCAAGGTTAGAATCAGTTTATACTTAGAAGCCAATATCCCATACTGACCTGCTACAAAAGCCGGTTCATAGCCTTGAAACAAAAGTCCCCGTTGAAACAGTACTGTATCCACAAGACCAGAAAGATTGTAAGCCGTCGATCCTATTAGCATAGGGACTGATGTCATAACAATAATCTGCCAATAGTCGAACAAACCATCCTCAACAGTAGACACACGATCATTAGCCATGCGTCTTCCGAAATACGGCCTGGCCATTCTATAAACAAATACAAGGAACAGCAAGCCAAAGAGTGTACCTATACCCGTTCCTAGGGTACCTCCAGCCGCTCCGAAGGCAACGCCTTGACTTAGTAAGGCATAAGCCATAACAAGGCTGAATATGGCGTTAAAGACCTGTTCAATGATTTGTGATATTGCCGTTGGAACCATTGTATTCATACCTTGAAAATAGCCCCTAAAGACAGCAAGAATAGAAAAAATCAATAAGGCCGGCGCCAACGCTTTCATAGCATGTACGCTACCGGGAGAGCCAATAAACGATGCCAGGTTATGCGCTTGAAAATACATAATGGATGACGTAATTAGACCGACAAAGGCACCAAGAAGCAAGCCCGCCTTAAAAATCTGATGGGCTTCCTTGTATTTTTTTAGTGTAATTTTCTTAGAAATAATCTTGGACAATGCTGCCGGCAAAGCATAGGATGATATAATCAACATAAAAGAGTAAATCTCAAACGAACTGCTGTAGTACCCCATACCTTCTTCCCCAAGAATATTCACCAGAGGAATTCTATAAAAGAAACCGATTAGACGTACAATCAATGAAGCTGAGGCAAGGATACCACCTTGAACAACCATATGATTGGATGCTTTTTTAGTTGAAACCATAACCCATCCCCATCTTCCTATCTCTTTATTTATAAATCAAACTTAAAAGGCAGTATTTCTGTCATAGGGATTTCAATAATGCCTTTATCCTGATCATCAAAAAGTAAAACGGCATCCATCATGAATTCACTCATGACTTGACGACATATACCACAAGGATAGGTAAATTGTTTACTGTTACTCACCACAGCCAGTTTCACAAATGCCTTCTCACCTTCAGAAATGGCTTTAAAAATAGCCGTTCTTTCAGCACAATTGGTTGCACCAAAAGAAGCATTCTCAATATTGCAGCCTTTAAAAACTTTACCACTTTTGGTTAATAAAGCAGCACCCACTTGAAATTTAGAATATGGTACATAAGCATTTTCCATGGCTTCATAAGCCATTTGTATTAGTTTTTCGTTCGTCATAGTCGCCTCTATTCTCTTTCTATTCAAAAAGTAGTTTTTCAGTACGATTAGTTGGAAAAACAGATATCCACGTTTTTCCAGGATACATGATAAGAGGTTCACCCTTCGCATCAAAATACTTGGTCGGTTCATTATGACCTTTTTTTATCCATGTAATAGGCACCATCTCACCTCTCGTCAGATAATATCCTTCGCCTTCTGTTAATAAATTCATGTCCATACGTCCTGCAGAATCACCTTTAATCGTCCAGATATTTGCCAATTGAATAATGATGTTATCAAAAGTCAACTGCTGACCTGTTCCGTCATCTATGTGTTCGCCGGTGCCGGTTTTCTTATAATTCAAATACTGATATCTTTTATACACCATGGTTTCCGGGTCATAATCAAACCAAGCATAATGATAATTGGAAAAATCCAATATGACTTTTTCCACTTTTTCTGGTTCCATCAACTTAATTTCTTCTGAAAAGTCGAACTTATTAATAAATGAAGGGTCTTTATCGGTTCTGTAACCTTTCTGTTCCCATGTTTTCATAATTCTTTCTTTAGTCGCATAGGTGCTATGAGGACTTCTTCTACTTGAGTCTTTATAAGCCACGCCAGAAGACATCCCATCCAAGCTAGGGGATCTAAGATTTCTGATGGCATTATAAGCTTGAGGACTACCACCTATATGAACAAAAATAGCGTCAAAATCAAAGGCAAAATCTAAATAGTAATGTCTGGCACTTCTAACCGGTCCTATTTTTTCTCCTGTAAAATCCTGATAAACTGCAAATAGTCTGGTGATGCCACCTTCAACCAAGGTTTCATAAATAATATCCGCTTCCTCTATCCCGATTTGAGGAATTGCATTGTGAATGTTACTGATAACAATCCCCACAGGACGTCTGTCTATCACGTCTTCATCAATATATAAGCCTGTTAATGGATTCAATGCTTTACCTGTTAAATCCACTTCTTCTTCTTCTTCAATCTCTTCAACTTCTTCAGTTTCTTCCTCTTCAAGGGCTTCTTCAACAATCTCAGGCTCCGGTATGGCTTCTTCTTTACCGCAACCTACAGTTAGGATTATTAACCCCATTAGAACCCATACACATATTAACTTTTTCATACTTGACTCCTTTAGTCTCATTTTAGTCTTATTTTCAGTAACGCTATAAGTCATTTTTCATCTTATAAGGATAAGAGCTTAGGTATAAATATAATGGCACCAATAATTATTGCAACAATAGCAGCAATTAATGTAGCACCTGCTGCAATGTCTTTAGAATACTTTGCTAGCTCATTGTAGGTTTTACCGCAGACCATATCAACGGTATATTCAATTGCCGTATTAAGCAACTCTGCTACAATTACAAAGCCAATGGTTAAAACAACAATCAACCATTCTATAATGCTAATCTTAAAATAGACACCAAAGAATATGACAAGCAAACCAAATAAAGTGTGAAGCTTGACATTCCTCTCTGTTTTAAATGCTTGAATAATACCATTAAAAGCATGAGAAAAACTCGACCTTAGGTTTCTGTTTTTCATCGTTTCATCCCCATATCCTCTAGAATCTCTTTTTGTTTGTGAATCATTATGGCTTCTTCTGCTTCTGTTTCATGATCATAACCCATTAGATGTAACATACTATGTACAACTAAAAAGCCTAGCTCTCGCTCCTTACTATGCCCATAGAGCTTACTTTGTTCTAATACTTTGTCCCATGAAATCACAATGTCACCCACATACACTTCGTCGGTCTCAGGATTTTTAGGTTCATGCTTAATAGATTGACTAAATTGTTCGCCTATCATAATATTTACCATAGGAAAAGACAGAACATCCGTCGGCTTATTCATGCCTCTTTGATCCAGATTAATCTCTTGAATCTCATCGTTGGACATAATCGTAACACTTAGTTCAACCGGTTCACTGATACCTTCATAAGTTAGGCTATATCTTATTGCATCTTCAATAAGAGGGTTTAAGGCCGTCTCTTGATCACCATATAACCATTCAATATATACACTCATACGCATCACCTGTTCGTAGGATATTTTACCCGCTCATGATACATACCATTATAAACTTGAATAAAGGCTTCTGCAATGAGAGGTAATTCTTTCATTCTTAGTGGACATGCATCTAATTGATCTTCCATAAACTTTTGATTCGATATTTCTTTAATGATTTCCTTGATACGTTCTAAATGCCGATCTTCCTCATCAAGGGATCTAACATATGCCTCTACACAATCTGCTAGCATAATAATGGCAGATTCCTTCGTACTTGGCTTAGGACCCGGGTATCTAAAAGCAGCTTCGCCATATACAATACCATCCTCATATTGATTGGCCTTGTGATAAAAATAGCCCACAAGAGATGTCCCGTGATGTTCTTTAATCAACTCAACGACAACTTTGGGTAACTTGTGGTCTTTTGCTAATTTCACCCCATAAGCCACATGTTCAATAATGATTTGGGCACTGGACTCTGCCGCTATCTGATCATGGGGATTAGGACCACCATTTTGATTCTCTATAAAGTATTCCGGATCTTTTAACTTACCCACATCATGATAGAGTGCACCGACTTTTGTTAATGCAGCGTCTCCTCCTACAGCCTTTGTTGCTCTTTGTGCCAAGTTGGCTACCATTTTGGAATGATGGTAGGTGCCGGGTGCTTCCTCCATCAACCTTTGAAGTAGTTTATGATCTTCGCTAATCAACTCAAGTAATTTTGTTGGTGTGACAAACTGGAAGATCACTTCCCATAAGGGCATCGATCCTATAACAAGGAGAATGGTCAACCCTATATTGGCAAACACCAATATAGGCTCATTCATATTCAATTCTAATCCCATCATAAAGACCACAAGAATATAGAACAAAACACCAATGACCGATGTTAACCCGGCTACATAGACGATTTTTCTTCGTTCTTTTACCGCCACGATGACAAGGGCCGAAAAAACACCAATAGGTAGATAAAATAAGTAAAATAGGAGTGGTAAATCCAAAACAATACCGATAATAGCAACACCTAACAAGTGGGTAATAATAGCAAGCTGTTGATCAATATTGATGGCAATGAGCATAACGACAACTAGAATCGGCATAAACAAAAACGATGTTTCTCCCAAAAAAACAGATGCCGTCCATAAGGATGTCGATATAAGAATCAAGAAAATTGTTTGGTTAAAAGGAATCCTTCTATGAAATAAAAAGAAATAATAGCCATACAGGGTCATCAAACTTAATATCATTAAATTCCGACTAAAAATAAGCCCAAATTCTAACTGATTAAAAACCATGGAGAAGTTCATAAGTACCAGCATAATCAACATCGCCAATATCAACAACAAACTTCTAATTCTAATTTGAAGCTTCACCATACCCCCTACTTTCCGTAATGTTTTTTTGTGTTCATATTCGGCTTATGCTTTTCTCTATGAGATTTCTGATTTTTCTCATAAACTTCATAGGCATTCACAATTTTTTGTACCAAGGGATGACGCACCACATCTGCTTGGGTTAATTGAACTATGCCAATTTCTTCAACATCTTTTAGGATTCGACTGGCCACTTCCAATCCGGAAACCTTATTTTCCGGTAAATCCTTCTGGGTTATGTCACCAGTAATAATGGCCTTAGAACCATATCCAATTCTTGTAAGAAACATCTTCATTTGTTCAGGAGTGGTATTTTGAGCTTCATCCAATATAATAAAAGCATTATCTAAAGTTCTACCTCGCATATATGCCAAAGGGGCCACTTCAATTAGGCCTTTTTCCATGTTGGCTTGATAAGCATCTGCCCCCATAATCTCATGGAGTGCATCATAGAGAGGTCTAAGGTATGGATCCACCTTACTTTGTAAATCACCTGGCAAAAAACCTAGTTTTTCACCAGCCTCAATCGCAGGTCTGGTCATTATAATTCTGTTTACCTCTTTTTTCTTAAATGCTGTAATTGCATGGGCCATTGCAAGATAAGTCTTACCGGTACCTGCCGGTCCGATTCCAAAAACAATCATCTTGTTTTTAATGGCATCAATATAGGCGTTTTGACCTGCCGTTTTGGCACGAATGTATTTGCCACGCATGGTCATACAGACAAAATCATCTTTGATTTGATTCAGTACATCTTCTTTTTCTTTATGAATCATTTCTATAGCATAATTGACAATTTGTTCATTAATCTCTACACCTTTAAGGCTACTTTTCATAAGCTGCTTAAGTACCTTTCTGGCTTTGATTGCATCGACCTCTTGACCGGTGATTCTTATATCATTATCACGATTGACTATACTGACTTTTAATGCCTTTTCAATATGTTTAATATTAACATCAAAGTCACCAAAAACCAAAGTTATCAAATCGTGAGGCATATTGACCAGTACTTCGTTTTTTTCCATCGACAACCTCCCATTGTACCCATAAAAGTTGGGCGCCTATCTATTTTAACATAATTATGTTTTAGATGACCAGTCTTTTGATGCTTTTTGTATGACTTTCCTTGAGAATAAAAAAGTGCCATGGATATCCACAGCACTGCTTTAGTTTAACTATTCTATTGACTTAAACGCTTTTTGACCAATTGACTTACCAGTTTGGTATCTGCTTTACCGGATAACTGCTCCGTTAGAATACCCATAACTTTTCCCATATCCTTCATGGATGTGGCTTTTTGTTCCTCAATTGTCTTCGATACAATCTCATAGACTTCATCATCAGATAATTGCTTAGGTAAGTAAGTCATGAGAATTTCAATCTCTGACTTCAATTCGTCGATGAGGTCTAAACGACCACTCTTTTCAAACTCAGGTAAGGCGCTTGTACGCTTTTTAACCAAGTTTGCAATGATTTTTACATAATCTTCTTCCGAAACTTCGATCTTCTGATCTTTTTCCATCTGAAGAGCTGCTGTACGTATGGATTGAATCGTATTCTTGCGTAGAGTCTCTTTTTTCTTCATTGCTTCCTTTAAATCCAGAAACAATTGATCTTTTAAACTCATTCAACCATCCTATTCAATTATATTAGAATTTACGTTTTCTAGCTGCTTCTGACTTCTTCTTACGTTTAACACTAGGTTTTTCGTAATGTTCTCTTTTTCTGATTTCTTGCATGATACCTGCTTTAGCGCAGTTTCTCTTAAATCTTCTAAGAGCACTATCAAGAGTTTCGTTGTCTCTAATCGTTACATTAGACATAGCAATTTCAACCTCCCTCCAGTTGCGTATTGTGCTTGTCCTACAACTAAAGGTAATAATTTAGCACTATAGAT
>NZ_JARGDP010000006.1 GCF_029210395.1 Petrocella sp. FN5
GGGAATTATTATATTGACCATCATTATGGGATTTGCCAGTGATGGTGTGAGCATGATAGGTATATTTATGAGAATCGGTGGATTTTTTGTATTTGCCATAATTAGTGGTTTAGTCTTTAACAGAGTCTTTGCCTATATGACGGAAAAATATGGTCGTAAGCGGCGCGTACCCATATACAGCCTTATACTCTGTTTAATGTTTGCCTATATTGCAGAAGAATTCTTTGGTATTGCAGACATTACAGGCGCTTATTTGGCCGGTATCATCATCGCCAATCTGGGCAGTCATGATTACGTTAATGAAAAAGTTGAGATCACTTCTTATATGTTGTTTTCTCCAATTTTCTTTGCAAGTATCGGTATTAAGACGGCCATTGAGACTTTGAACTTTAGTATACTCATTTTTGCGCTGGTGTTACTAGCGATTGCTATATTGACGAAAGTGGTCGGTTGTGGTATCGGTGCCAGAATCATGGGTTATTCCAAAGAGGACGCTCTGAGGATTGGTGTTGGTATGGTTTCTAGGGGAGAAGTGGCTCTGATTGTGGCCAGTAAAGGTATGTCTGTGGGATTAATTACTGATCAGGCTTTTGCGCCTCTGATTATGGTAGTCCTAGTAACAACCTTGATTACGCCTATCATGTTAAAAATCGTGTACAAAGCGAAAGTGATTGTATAATTCATAATAGTGAAAAAACAGTGTTATCAACATAAGAACCCATAAAGGACAGATTAATATGTTCCTGTATGGGTTCTTATATTATTCTGAAAATATTGTCACACACGGCAGGATGTGAGATAATAGTACAAAGGTGGTGGAGTTATGAGAACAGCAATTCTTTCAGATATTCATGGTAATGATGTTGCTTTTGAAGCGGTTGTACAAGATATGAATCATCAAAATATCAACAACATAATCTTTTTAGGTGATTTAGTGGCAAAAGGCCCCCAGCCTAAAGAGGTTTTTGAGAGAATGATGGCACTGAAACCTCTAGTCTGGCTAAAAGGCAACACAGATGCGTGGTTGGATGATGCTATGATTGATATATTACCAACAACTAAAAAAGAAATTCTACTTTTAGCTTATTATGACTATATGGCACATCGGCTAGAAGGAAGTGAAATGGATGCGCTCATTGCTCAAAAGAAGATGAGCCACCTTCATATTGAGCACTATGATATTTTGTGTGTTCACGGCTCACCCCTTGGTATGGACGACGGAATGGACCCATTAGAAAAACCGGAAAAACTAGAACGCCAGCTTAAATACTCAGAAGAAGGCGTTGTTTTATTTGGACATACCCATAAGCAAATAAGTCATAGATATCATGTTCATCGATTGATTAATCCGGGCGCCGTGGGGGTTTGCAACCATAAAAATGATACACGGGCGGCTTATGCTATCATGGATACCAATACGGGTTTTAACGTTGAGCTTAGGCAAGTGGCTTATGATCTGGATTTGGTTTATAAAATTGCATCAGAACGTTCTTTTCCTAATATGGAAGACTATAGGAATCTATTAACGGTGAACGAGGGATAAACGGGTGTTGGTATGAATCGTAGTGATTGCTTAAAAAGGATTTTGAACATCCTACTGGTACTGTTTTTAGGTGTAATGATGAAACAAGAGATAAGTGGTGCTGAAATGACGTTCATAGAATTGGAAAAAGGTAGTGCATATACTTATGATCAACTTCATGAGATTGCTATAGAACTAAGTGAAGCATACCCACAGATTCTACAGTACGAATATCTTGTAGAATCTTTTGATCAGCGTTCTATTTTTGCTTTAATAATGACAGAAAATGAAACATACTTAGAACCCAATCTTATCTATGGAGAGCGTATGCATTATATGGTGGATGCAGGGTTACATGCAAGAGAGGATGTTAATCCGATATTGGTCCTTAAGATGATTGAAGATTATGCCAAAGCCTATATGAATCATGAGAAGATTCAAGGCATAGATCTTAGAGAGGTTCTTGGACGTTCAGTATTTCATTTTCTACCGGTAACAAATCCCGATGGTTTTGAATTGGCTAGGCGAGGACTAGAAGCTGTAAGGACTGAACAAGCAAGAATTGCTTTGAATCAGGTGTCAGGTGTTTTTGTAGATCAGTGGGACATATACAAGGATAATACTCTGTACAAAAGTCAACCGTCCAGTGCTTTCTACGCCGGTTCGAG
Organism: Petrocella sp. FN5; assembly: GCF_029210395.1. GTDB lineage: Bacteria > Bacillota > Clostridia > Lachnospirales > Vallitaleaceae > Petrocella. Next base: position 2,191 of record NZ_JARGDP010000006.1, read on the forward strand.
AGCCGGTAGCGAACTGGAAACGGTTATCTTGATGGATTATATACTTCGGTATGATTTTAGGAATTTTATTACTATGCACTCAAGAGGTGAGGTCGTGTTTTGGGACAACCCTAATATGCCGGAGCGTTTTAGACTTAGAGCCAAGGCCTTGGCCAAGGAAATCGATACTTTTATAGGTTATGAGATGGGTCAACCAAAAACCGCTGTACAGATGACCGGTTATGCATCTGATTTTGCTGCAGCCATGACCTTAAAGCCTATGATAACTGTGGAGTCACTGCCGATAACAACTCAGTTACCGACGCCACAGGCATTATACAGTAATACTTATGAGAAAGTCAAGATTATACCCCTTCTGGCAGAACGGGTAGGAAGAAGAACCGGCTATCTGGAATACAGATTATATGTAGAAGATCATTATGTAAGAGATTTTGATGATCGGGCCTATGCCATTGCTCATAGCATCAAATCAGAAGGTATCATCGTTAAAGATGAAGGTAAACCAATCCTATATATTGGTGACCATGCTATTAGAAAAGAAGGGAATCTATATCTGTTAAGCACACATTATCCGGTTCAGACATCCGAGGCAACTTCAGAAGAAACAGACGATAAGAGACCGGAAGAACTGAGTCCGGATACTGAAGACATAAATGAAGAAGCAACTTTTGAGCGTATCTATTATGAGGGTTATCCGGTTATTCATATCAAGGTGGAAGAGGAAAGGGTTGTAGGCGACGTACCAGCCATATTGCTTAACAATCGAACCATGGTACCCCTTAGAGTCATAGGGGAAGCCCTTGGTGTTGATATTACTTGGGATCAATCGACCTATACGGTAAGTCTTACAAAATAGGATGTAAAGTGAGTAGATGTTAATAATATAAAGGCAGTTATTAGGGATGTATTAAGATGAGGAGGGTATAATATGGATAACAATCTAAACGGACTAATAACAAAATGGAGCAATCAATCATGTCGCGCAAATAAGGTGAATAAGGAATTATATGCAAGGTATGAAGTAAAACGAGGCCTTAGAGATATAGATGGTAAAGGGGTTTTGGCTGGGTTGACTCGGATTGGAGAGGTTCACTCTTATATTATATCCGATGGTAAATCGATACCGGTCCCAGGTCGATTAAGCTATAGAGGTGTTAATGTAGAAGACTTGGTCAATGGATTTTTGAAAGACGAACGATTTGGTTTTGAAGAAACCTGTTTTCTACTTCTTGTAGGACACCTTCCGGATGCTATTGAGCTTCGGGATTTTCGGGGTTTAATTGCCAACAATTATGACCTACCGGATGACTTTGTTCGTGACATCATCATGAAAGCACCAAGTAAAGACTTAATGAATACCATTGCAAGGAGTGTATTGACACTTTTTTGTTTTGATGATCAGGCCGATGACCTAAGTGAGAGAAATGTGTTTAGGCAAAGCATACAGTTGATTGCGCATTTTCCCCTCTTGGCGATTTATGGTTATCAAGCTTACGCCCATTATCATGAAAAGAAAAGCTTTGTCATCCACTCACCAAGAAAGGATTTAAGTATTGCGGAAAATATTTTGTTCATGTTAAGGCATGACAATCAACATACGGATCTAGAAGCCAAGTTATTGGATTTGGCTTTGGTACTCCATGCAGAACATGGTGGTGGTAACAATTCCACCTTTACAACCCATGTTGTATCATCCGCTTATACAGATATATATTCAGTGGTGGCGGCAGCCATGGGTTCTTTAAAAGGACTTCGACATGGTGGGGCCAATATTAAAGTGGTGGAAATGTTTGAAGAGATCAAAGCCAACGTAGACGATTGGCAAGATCCTGACGAGGTCAGCAACTATGTGGAAAAACTTGTAACCAAACAGGCCTATGACAGAACCGGTTTGGTTTATGGAATCGGTCATGCGGTATATTCTATATCGGATCCTAGGGCCATTATTTTTAAGAGCTATGTTAGGGAACTGGCTAAGGAAAAGGGATTGGACAAAGAATTTGAGCTTTATAATCTAGTAGAAAAACTGGCACCTGAAGTCATAGGTAAGCACCGGAAAATCTATAAAGGCATATCTGCCAATGTGGATTTTTATTCAGGGTTTGTATACAGGATGTTGGACATACCACAGCAACTTTTTACACCACTTTTTGCAATAGCAAGGATTAGTGGTTGGTGTGCCCATATCCTTGAAGAATTAGCTAACGACGGTAAAATTATTCGTCCGGCTTATAACTGTGTAGAACCTAAACGAATATATTTACCCCTGGAAAAAAGATAAGTCACTCATTCTCATATTTCATCGTTGACTTGCGAAATTCTAAAGGGGTCATATGGGTAACACGCCTAAAAGTTCTTGAAAAATAGTTATGGCTTGAAAAGTCCAATAATGTTGCGATTTCAGTTACGGTCATTTGAGAGTATGTTAAGAAATTCTTTGCAAGCTCAGTTTTTTTGTCTTGTATAAATCGGGTTAAGGTTATGCCAACCTCTTTTTTGAATAATTTGGACAAATAATCAGGATGAAGGCCAAAGATAGCGGCCAGCCTGTTGACAGTAAGTTTTTCATTGGCGTGGGCATGGATATATTTTATGATTTTGGATACAGGGTAGTGGTAGGCTTCCTGATGAAAATCGTGAATGAGGTCAATAAACTCATTGATCATATGGTACTCAAAAGCCATGAGTTTTTCCATGTTTTGAGTATCATCAATATCATTAATGAGGATGTCGCTGAGGGCAAAGGCATCCTCATAGTTAACGCCGGCTTCAATAGCACTTCTCGCAAACAAGGAACACCAGATAATTAAGGAGTTACGCTTGGAGCGTATCTTATTTTTGGAGAGGGTTGCTCTTTCTAGGGTGTTGATGGTATCCATTGTACGAATGGCTTGCGTACGTAAACCTAGTCTCATTTCATTTAATAATTTCACTTCAAATGTATAAGAAGGATGTGTATACTCTCTTGTGAGGTTACGTAAACGTTCTTTTTTTATTGACTTTTTCACAAAACCCGCTCCTTTGCCTTATGTGTTGTTAAATACGTTCATATCAGTTTTGTGCATATTATATCAGAAAAATGACAGAAAGGACAGATATATGGTCATATAATTAAAATGTATCAAGAAAAAATATAAATAAGGAATTGGGAGGATTTTATGAAAAAGCAATTACAACAATTATTAGCATTGGTATTGGTACTTGCACTAGTAGTAGGTTGTGGCGCAGGCCAAGAGAAAGTCGAAGGAGATGTAACAAGCTCTCAAGAATCCGGAACAACAGAGAGTGGAAATGAAGAAGTCAAAGATGATGTAGAAGTGATTATGTATCAGAATAAGGTAGAGATTGGTGAACAACTGGTGGCATTTGCAACGCTATATGAAGGGTTAACAGGTGTTAAAGTTACCGTTAAGACATCAGGCGGTGATGCACCCTATCAAGAAAACCTAAAAGCTGAGTTTCAGTCCGATAAACAACCGGATATCTTTATTATTGAAGGCATGGGCGGGTACAATACATGGAATAGTAAAATGGCAACCTTTGAAGGTGATGAATGGATTGATTTGACAGCCCTTGAATTTGTTGTGGATGATCAAGTCTATGGATTTCCCGTTGCGGTTGAAGCTTGGGGTATGGGTTATAACAAAGCAATACTTGAAGAAGCAGGTGTTGATCCTACAACATTAACTTCCCAAGAAGCCTTTAAAGCAGCTTTTGAGAAAATAGATGCACAAAAAGACAGCTTAGGTCTTGATAGTGTTGTCGCAATGGCGGTTGGTCCAGAGCTTCGTTGGGTAACAGGTCTTCATAATTTCAATGGCTACCTATCAGCGGGTCTTGAATATGGAGATCGTTCCGTATTAGATAAGCTACTAAAAGGTGAAGCGGATAGAGAACGTTTAGAAGAATATGCAGATTGGGTAGAAATATTATTTGACTATGCAGAGAAACGCATTCTTCTTACGGGTAATTATGATGCACAAGTTGGTGCTTTTGCAACAGGTAAAACAGCTTTCATTCATCAAGGTAACTGGATTGACCCATGGTTAGCTGAAAATGGTGTTGATTTTGAGATGGGCTATGTACCTCATGCATCCGTTGCCGGTGAACATAATGCCATCTTTATTGGTGCACCTTCATACTATGTTCTTAATAAGGATAGTGAACATCTTGATGAGGCAAAAGCATTCCTAAACTTTATAGCAACATCAGAAGAAGGTCATAATTATATGGTCAATGAAGCCAAAATGATACCTGCATTTACAAATGTGACAATGACGCCAGATGCGCCCTTGTCAGCAGATGTAGCAAAATGGCTCGTCAAAGAGAAGGGGGCTTATACTTGGCTTCAAAATGATATGCCTGACGGCTTTGGTATGGGTACCATAGGACCAATATATGAGTCTTTTGCAAAAGGTGATATTACAAAAGCAGAATTTGCGAATCAATTGGCTGGGAAAATTGAAGAATTGGCGAATTAGTTGAACCACTACCTACAACATACAGTAGTGAATGCTTGATATGCTATTTATATGTTGTAGGTAGATTTATTCAAAGGAATAGGTTCAATTAAGAGGAGGTGTTGGATGGAGTCCGGTAAAAAAATTCGATTAAATGAAATGAAAACAATTGAATATATACAACAGATACAGCAAGTGTTGGATAAGAGTGACCACTATGAGGCGGTTAAGACGGTAACAAAAGACCATATGGGTGTAAAAATAATAAACGCTCATGAGACTTTATTTGGGTTTTGGGTTCCGGGAATGGGTCGTGGATACATCCATCAATTTGCCTCATCCCTCTATCTTGAGATTCTAAAACCAAAAGTCAGAAAAGTTGAAGAGGCTTTGAATACCCAGGAAGTTACTATGGACATTGTTCATCTGCCTCTTATGGTGGTTGAAGATTATTTGATAGGTGTAGTAGAAGGCTTAACACGGGGTAACAAAGAGCAACTGGGTGACTTGTATTGGTTAGTGGTGGATATGGATGACCGTAAAAAGTACATTCGAGATCCTTTAAGCTGCTCAGTACCTTTTGGTATCTATGGGCCATCAGAAGTATTTGATATGGAAACGATGTTTCATAATAGAAAGGACATGGATTATTTTCATCAAAACCATTTGGCTATTTACCCAGATGGCTCTTACCAGGCCAATCATATCGGTTCCTGTTTGGAGATTCATACCCAAACAGCAACGGAGGAAGGTACTTTGGAAATGCTGGCAAAACGTTTTCAGACTATCGGTGAGAAGATTCAAAGAAGTATAGATCAAGATTCTGAAGATCTATATGATCAATTAAGTAATAAAGACCTTAACTATATAGGTTTTGATACCATAGAATTAATGCCGGAAGTACCAACATCAGAAAGAGAACATATTAAAGCAGAAACGGGAGAGTTTTTTACAATTGTAAATAAAAATACAGAGCGTATGACGGTTCGACTTAAAAAGCCGAATATATCCAACTGGGGTTATGATACGCCTATTTATGGATCCGTTGCAGTGAGCCCATCACTTCTTGGGACCTTAAGACCGAATGAATTATTAGGGTTGATTGAAACTTTACATAATATGCCGGGTCGACCCATTCAGATCTGTATTGATTCGGTTCTTGGTCATTGTGATTTTCAAGGCGCTTTTCTTTTGGAAAGCTTTGATGAAGTGCCACAAGATACACTTAATCCCAAATACATACACAGCAGTTTTTTAACAGGTCCTAATATGTATGGCAGAGATATTGATTTTTCCAGCCCAAACGTTAAAGCCATGTTATTAGAGATGCTCAGGAGAAAAGTGGATTATGGCTTTGACTGTATTCGGATTGATGGGGCACAGGATTTCATTAAGGCCAGAGACAACCGTACCGGTTTCCGGATTCAGGATGATGCGTTTCTAAAGGAACTGGTGAGTATAGAGCAGAATATTAATGGTTTAATAAGGCATCCGGATATTAATCTTGAAGATGGGCGACCATGGCCGGATGATCTAAACTGGCTTTATAATTCGAAATATCTAGATCACACCATAGAAATGAACCTACCCCATGATGTAATACCTAAGCAATGGAGTCCGATTATTTTTGCCCATAATGTTCATGGTAAGTACAAGTGGTTCATGGATAAATGGGATCGCTTTGTTGAGGTTTTTAGATACGGAGAACACTGGATCACCGGTCAGTCCAATCATGATAATGCAAGGTATTTCTATAAGATGGTATCGTCTCAATCATCGCTTGAGTATAAACCTGGAGATGCTTTTTCCAATTACTATAACCAATACCTTGGGGATACAAAAAAACAAGTGGTCCATCATGCCATGGACCATGAGGCACTTTCGGCTTTGATGCTAGGATTTTTACCGGGGCATCCTATGTTTTTACTTAATGCCTTGGTACATACGCCTTGGATGTTTCTTAGGGATATAGACGCCACCTATAGTGTTGAGATTCTGGCTTCAGAAGGTGCAAAATTTTTCGAGTGGTATGTAGATGAAGCCACCTTTATGAGGAAAGACAATTTTACCTTGCTAAAAAGACAAGGCTTAGATGACTATAACCTACTAATCAAAGTACTTCAGTACTTATATGATCTACAGTCAAAAGTTAAAACAGATGCCCTAACAGCACGTGTGCTTTTTGAAGATCCAGGGGAAGAAGGATGTTATGAAGATGTTGAAGCAATCAAAAGTCAACTTAGCCGCTTAGTCCAACCAGAAACCAAAGAAGATAAAACATACGTCGATTTGTTGGTAAAACAAATGCAAAAAGATGCTCACGATTCAGAACAAAGAAGGATCAATGCAAGACAACTCTTTGAGAAAAATCTAAGCTTTTTAAAGAGGGCTTTACTAGATGTGACCAAGGATACAGAAGATAATAATCATATAGGAAATGAAAAAAGGATAAGATCATTGAATCAGCAACTGGATAAACTGGCGTATTTAAGTGGTTTAAATGAAATGCAGCTGATGATGCTCCTTGAACATAGCAGAAAACAAAATGCTTATGATGTACAAGCTTGGTCTACAGATTCAAAATTAGTTGAACTTATGCCTAAGAAGGCCCGGTTCTATACTGATTCCGGTAGTATCGACCTTAGAAAAATGGCAAGTGTTTTTATGAAGGACGCTATCTTGGCTTGTAAAGTTCATCGCTATGAGGATCGTATAAATCCGGCTCATACCAGATTCAACTTTAATCTACGACAGTTTAGAATACGTCATCCATGGCTGATGTACAATTCGGTCAATCATGTGCGAAAAGACTATTTTGCCAGAAAATTATATATAAACGGTGCCAAAGAAACCGGAGAATGGGGTGACAAAGGTGATACAGTCCTATGTAACACAATCTATTATGGCTGGCGCACATCGCCGGATGAGACCACTCAGATATTCTTCATTGCCAATATGGAAGGTGCGACGATTGATCTTTGTCCTTTAAATATTTTTCTGAATTTTGAAGGGGAATGGAAAGTGGGCCTCCATTCACCAACATTAGCATTAGAGAAAAAAGCCATGAACAAAGAAGATCAAATAAAAGACTTTAAAAATGGTGAAGCACTCATATTGGAAAGAAAATTAATAGTCTAACACGTTCCCCCTTAAATATACAAAAGGCGCAATCGGATGTAGTATAACCGATTGCGCCTTTTGGTATTCATACTGGGTAAAGCCATATACCATAAAAAACTATAATATTCAAAAATTTCACAAATCCATCACATGTTTTTTGTATAATAAGATGACCAATCTACAATAGCCAATGAAAAAGGCTATGGTTATAGGGATAAGATAGAGAATCTAAGACGAGTTTGTTACATAAAATAGAATAAAGTGAGGTATTCATGTGAAAAAAAAACATTTATTTATGGTTATTTCTTTGTTTTTATTAGGTGGGATCATTTGGTATATGGTGCCAAAAAATACTGTAGAGGGTGCACCAGTTGAAGTGCTTGAAGAGGTAAAAGTGAAGTCCGGTGATGTTGTCATTGATTTTATTGCGGATGGGAATGTGCGTGTCTTATCAAAAGAGCAATACTTTAATACAAGCGGGGTCCTTGAGGCACTTCACTTTGAAGTTGGGGATGTGGTGGTCAAAGGGGATCTTTTGGCAAAATTAAATACAGATGATCTAGAATTAAAAATCAAACAAACCGAGATTGCCATTAACACAGAGATTGAAAGACAAAAAGAAAACATAACGAATCATACATATGACATACAAAAGCAAGAGGCTATCATTGAAAGTCTCACAAAAGAACTTCAGCGTGAAATAAGTTTACTAGAGACCATGGCTGCATATCCTAGTATTTACACGCCTAATGCTTATGATGATCAATTGTATAAAAAAGAACAACTGGAAACCACCTTAGGTTCTGAAAAAAATGAACTTCAGAAGCTTAAGAATGAAAGTCAAGCACTGAATAATTTGGTTATTGATGACAAGAAGGTGAGTTTAGAGTTGCTGAAGTTAGATTTAGAAAAAGCATATTTATATGCGGATACAGAGGGCGTTATTGGCGCAATTCATGGTGTGGTTAATAACAACGTAGGAACGACAAACGCTTTTCTAACCATACTTGATCAGGAACGACCTATGATTTTCTCTATGGTATCCGAGCTTGATATCGGCCAAGTGACATTGGGTCAAAAAGTATTGGTTGAGCTTGAAAGTGATTATGGTATGACCTATGAGGGTCTTATCTCGTGGATAAGTATGACACCCACCATTGATAACAACGGGATTGTTTCTTATGAAGTTGAAATTACCTTAGAAAAATATCCGGACACCATTCGATCAGGCTTGTCGGCGTTACTACGTATTGTACTAAAGGAACGCTTGGAGGTATTGGTTATTCCAAACACAGCCGTAAAGATTGTTAACAACCAACAAGTTGTTGAAGTAAAAGAAAACGACCAAATTCTAGAAAGAATGGTGGTTACAGGGTTAACCGATGGCGTAAATGTTGAAGTTATACAGGGACTAGAAGAAGGCGAAACCCTCATAGTCCGCAGCTTGAAATAAGAAGAAGGTGAATGATGAAGATAACAGAAATATTTAGAGCTATTTTTACCAATATATTGGCCAATAAGTTTAGGGTTTTCTTGACCATGCTTGGTATTGTTGTTGGTGCAGCTACCATCATCATGGTGGTCGGCATAGGGAAAGCATCAGAAAAGGCCGTTGAGGAACAGTTTGCTATGCTCAATGTAGGAACGCTTTATGTTCAAACGGGTCCGGGTAGCAAATATACCCTATCAAAAGAAGACGTGAACCTCATAACTGAAAATGCAGAAAATGTACAAGGGGCGACCATCTTAATGACCATTCGAGGCGATATCAGTTCAAATTATGAGACTTATAATGGTTCAATCGCAGGTGTGACGAGCATCTTTGATGAAATGAGTAATTTGTCTATGTATCAAGGGACCTTTATTGAAGAAACACAGGATGAACGGCGTGAAAGGGTTGTTGTTTTAGGGTATACCTTAGCAGAGACACTTTTTCCGGAAGATATAGAAGGCGCGATTGGTGAGAGCATTACCATAAGTGGTAAACGCTATACTGTGGTGGGTATTATTGAGCGTGTTGGTGATGCCATTCAAGGTTTATTGATTGATGAAGCGGCTTTATTACCCTACTTAACAGCAGAAAGTTATGTTGTGGGAACGTCAGGAAAACCTAGAATCATTGCAGTGGCAAAAGACATCAATGCCGTTGGAAACGCGATTATTGAGCTTGAACAGATTTTTCGGGAAGCGTACCGGCCTATAGGAGGCGTTGATTTAGTGATCAAAGATGCCGGAAGTAAATTAGTCGCAGCACAAGACAGTGCCAAAACCATGTCGGTTTTGCTGATATCTGTTGCGACCATTGTTTTGATTGTTGGCGGTATAGGCATTATGAATGTTCTTTTTGTATCGGTTAGAGAACGAACAAAAGAGATTGGCATCTTAAAAGCACTGGGCGCTAGAAGAGCGGATATTTTATTACAGTTTTTACTGGAATCTATTATTATTAGTTTTTTAGGCGGCATGCTTGGTATTGTTCTAAGTTTTGTTACGCTGCCATTGATGAAATATTTACAAGTGGATGTGAACCCATCCTTAAACGGTTATGTATTGGCACTTGTTTTTTCAGTTGTTACCGGTACTTTTTTTGGTTATTATCCTGCAACCCGTGCAGCAGCACTTAGACCCATAGATGCCTTAAGGTATGAATAGGAGACAAATAGAATGAATAAAATAACTATAACCATGATTGTATTGCTGATGATAATCAACATATCAGGCTGTTCTTTTGAAACGACGGAGGTAGAATCAAAAACGTCGGAGGCGTCAACCATTGAAGCGACAACAACACCCGTACCAGAAAGAAAAGCTGAGGTCATGGGCATTATTAAAAATGTTATAGGTAATGAAGTCAGTGTTTCATTGTTGCTTAAGAATACAGAGAGTGAAGAAAATATGGAACAAGAAGCGTTGCTAACAGATGAAGAGAAAGCGGCCAAGCAGGCAGAAAAAAAAGCAGCGAATCAAGCTGCAAATGCCAGGAATATTGAAAAAGACCCAATGGAAAAGGTGGAACTGTCTGGTGAAATGAGAGACGTTGTCATACCGGTTGGTACAAAAGTGGTTCAAAGCACTGGTACGGGTGAATTCATCGACCTTAACATTGGGGATATACTAAAAGGAACCAGCGTTAAGATATGGCTCATAGAAGATGGAGAAGGAGAAGTAGCTGTCGCAGAATTTGTTCAGTTACAAATACGATAATTGATGAAGACAATCATAGAGATGACCAACATAAAAAAATCTTATAAGATGGGAGAAAATATCCTTGAAGTCCTAAAGGGCATTGATTTATCCATAACTGAAGGGGAATTTGTTGCCATTTTGGGCCCATCAGGTTCCGGAAAATCAACGATCATGAACATCATAGGCTGTATCGATGCAAAAAGCCAAGGGAAGTACTTATTGGACGGGAAAGATATTGAAAATTTCTCTGAAGATGAGTTGGCCAAAGTGAGAAACGACAAAATTGGCTTTGTTTTTCAAAAGTTCAACCTATTACCCAGGTTATCCACACTAAATAATGTAGAAATGCCTATTCTATTAAGAGGCGGATCCTCAAAAGAGGCTAAGATAAAGGCAAAAGTCTATCTGGACATGGTAGGGCTAGGAGATCGGATGCACCACAAGCCAATTGAACTTAGTGGTGGTCAACAACAAAGAGTTGCCATTGCTCGGGCACTTGTGGGTGAACCGGAATTAATACTGGCAGATGAGCCAACAGGTAATCTGGATCAAAAATCAGGCAAAGAAATCATGGCACTGTTTAAGACCTTAAACGATGAAGGCAATACCATTGTTATGATTACCCATGATGAAAACATCGCCAGTCAGGCAAAACGTGTTATTAGAATTGTGGATGGCTTAATTAAGCCAAGTTTAATGGTTCAATAGTAGGGGCTGGGATAGGAATAAGATTTTGGTGATAATCACAAAAAAAGATTGACATTAGTAAATAAAGTTGTATAATTATACTTAGTTAAACGTTTACTTAGATGGGGCGGACATTATATGAAAGTGACAATCAAGCATATTGCAGAATTGACAGGCGTATCCATAGCGACAGTGTCTAAGGTCATCAACCATAAAGATGAGAAAATATCCCATCAGACAAGGGACCGTGTGCTTGAGGTGATTAAGGAACAAGGTTATATACCCAACCGTGTTGCCAGCTCGATGGTAACGAAGCGAACCAAAACGTTGGGTCTTATGATTCCGGATATTACCAACCCATTTTTTCCTGAACTGGCGCGTGGTGTTGAAGATGGTGCCAATGAGATGGGCTATACTCTGATTCTATGTAATTCGGACAACGACCTTCAAAAAGAAGAAAGTTATCTGGAGATGTTACAGGAGAAAATGGTGGATGGCATCATCTTTACGGCATCCAGTCGGCGTACAACCATGAGTCCTGCTTTTTTGAGATTGAACATACCGGTCGTATCTGTGGACAGAGAGATTGAAGGTCTAAAACTTGAAGGTAAGATTACAGTCGATAATGAAAAAGGTGCTTTCGAAGCGGTTTGTTATTTGTTGGATCAAGGTTATAGAAAAATATACCATATATCAGGTCCTTTACTATCTAAAACCGCAAAGGACCGTTATGCCGGGTTTTTAAGGGCACACAAAGAAAAAGGTATTTTGCCTATAGAAGATCATCTTATTGAAGGGAACTATACCAGTATCTTAGGTTATGAGCATACCATTGGACTTATAGAAAATCACGTAGATTTTGACAGTCTTTTTTGTGGCAATGACCTGATAGCCCTTGGGGCCTATAAAGCTTTACATGAAAAAAACATAAGAATCCCGGAAGACATCGGTATTATTGGGTTTGACGATATTTATATGGCTGAAATTGTCTCCCCAGGACTGACAACAGTTAGACAACCTTCCTATATAATGGGTTACAAAGCGGCAGAGATGATATTAGATCTCATTAAGCATAAAGATGGGATACAAAAGGAATGGGTACTTGAAACCAAGTTAATGGTACGAGGTAGTACGAAGTAAAAATTTATGGGGTTAAACGTTTACCCTAGAGAGGTGAAGTAAATGAAAAAAATATTGGTACTAGGTAGTTTGAACATGGACTTGGTGACGCGGGTAAAGATCACACCAAAAATTGGCGAGACCTTACTTGGAGAAGGCTTAGAGCAGATTCCCGGCGGGAAAGGTGCCAATCAAGCGGTTGCTATTGGTAAATTAGGCGGTGAGGTGGCGATGCTTGGCCGTGTGGGTATGGATGGATTTGGCGACGTGCTGATGAAAAACCTAGCTACAAATGGTGTAGAAGCTCAACTCACTAAGGCGGTCCAAGGACCACCAACTGGGGTTGCTTTGATCATGGTTAACGATAGTGGGGACAATTCAATTGTGGTAATCCCCGGTGCGAACTTTGCACTTAAGAAAGAAGATCTAACTCAGGAGATGTTTGAAGGATGTGACTATCTATTAGCACAACTTGAGACACCTATAGAAACCATTGAGGCAGCTTTTTCCATGGCAAAGGAACAAGGACTCTATACCATTCTAAACCCTGCACCAGCGAGAACCTTATCGAAGCAATTGATTGGATTGACCGATTTATTAGTACCGAATGAAACAGAATTTGAAACCTTAACCGGTATACATCCTGATTCAGAGGCGCATATTAAAGAAGGTGCACAAGTACTTTTTGATAGGGGTGTTAAGGCAATTATTATCACGCTTGGAGAAGATGGGGCATGCCATGTGGATGCCACAGGTGATTTACACTATGAAAAAGGTCATAAGGTAAAAGCAGTTGATACAACGGCTGCTGGAGATAGCTTTATAGGCGGACTGCTGTATGGTATGGCTCAGGGTGAAGGTATAAAAGAAGCCATGAAAAGAGCTGTGATTGTTGGTGCCTTAACCGTTACCAAATTAGGTGCTCAATCCTCATTGCCAACTTTAAAAGAAGTAGAAGATTATGTAGGAGGCTTTAGATGAAAAAGGGTATCGTATTAAATGCGGACATCGTTGAAGTGATAGCAAAAATGGGGCATATGGACGAGATTGTAATTGGAGATGCTGGCCTTCCAATTCCGGAAGGTGTTAGACGGATTGATATAGCACTAAAAGCAGGAACACCTAGTTTTGTGGAGACTTTAGAAACCTTAATGAGTGAGTTTATTTGTGAAGGCGCTATTCTAGCCAAAGAGATTCAGACCATCAATCCGACGACTGAGCTGGCAATTAAGGCTCTTCTAAAAGATATACCAATTACCTATGTGAACCATGAAGATTTCAAAAAACAAACAAAATCAGCAAAGGCCATCATTCGAACTGGGGAGTGCAGCCCTTATGCGAATATAATCTTAAGATCCGGTGTATTTTTTTAAAGGAGTTAAAATGAATAATCCTATACTAAAAATGGAAAATATCAGTAAAACTTTCCCAGGCGTTAAAGCCTTAGACGGTGTTCATTTAAATGTTTATGAAGGAAGAGTCATGGCACTCCTTGGAGAAAATGGCGCCGGTAAGTCCACGCTTATGAAGATACTTTCTGGTGTCTATGAACGGAGTGAAGGTGATGTCTATTATATGGGCCAGCCTGTGATCTTCAAAAATGTTAAGGAATCCCAAGATGCTGGTATTGCCATCATACATCAGGAGTTGAATTTGGTGGATGAGCTAAGCATAGCAGAAAATATATTTCTTGGAAGAGAACCTAAGAAAAGTCTTGGTGCGATAGATCGTAAAAAAATGGTGGCCGATGCTAAGGCTTTACTAGAACGCCTTAATCTGGTTGAAGACCCTAATAAATCCATGAAGAAATTACCAATAGGTCGGAAGCAAATGGTGGAGATTGCCAAGGCTTTGTCTCTCGATGCTAAGTTGATTATCATGGATGAGCCGACAGATGCACTCACGGATAAAGAAACAGAAAGTCTTTTTAAGGTCATTCGAACATTAAGAGACCAAGGCAAGAGCATTGTTTACATATCCCATAGATTAAAGGAAATCTTTGAAATCTGTGATGATGTCACCATATTAAGAGACGGTCGATTCGTTGCCGAAAAGCAGGTCTTGGACATCGATGAAAATGGATTGATTGAGATGATGGTAGGTAGAAAATTAGAAGAACAATATCCATATATAAAGGATAACCAAGGAGAATGCCTTCTTGAAGTGGAAGGTCTAGGCAATGACCATGTACATGACATCGCTTTTGAGCTTTATGCAGGTGAGATACTGGGTGTGTCCGGCCTGATGGGTGCCGGTCGTACAGAATTAGCGAAAACTCTATATGGCGCCTATCCAATAAAAAATGGAACAATGAAATTGGCAGGCAAAAAGATCCTGCCCAAAACAGAAGCGGCTGTGATCAAAGCAGGATTAACCTATGTCTCCGAAGATCGTAAAAAAAATGGCTTGGTCTTAAGCATGTCTGTTAAAGAAAACATATCATTATCAGCTATGGATCGTATTACCAAACATCACGTTATAAGAAAAAAAGAGGAGCTTAGACTAACTCGGGATTTTATTCGTCAGCTGTCCATCAAGACCCCCTCAGAAGTTCAAAAGGTTAAGAATCTAAGCGGTGGCAATCAGCAAAAAGTGAGCATCGCCAAAAGCTTGATGACAAGACCGAAAGTATTGGTCTTAGATGAACCAACAAGGGGCGTGGATGTTGGTGCAAAAAAAGAAATCTATGACCTGATGAACCAGTTTAAGAAAGAGGGTATGGGCATCTTGATGATATCCTCGGAAATACCTGAACTTCTTGGTATGTGTGATCGGATTCTTGTCATGCATGAAGGTACTATTCAAGGAGAATTGACACGAGCTGAAGCCACACAAGAGAACATCATGCGTTATGCTGTCGGATTAGAAGGAGGCAAGTCATGAAACAAGAATATAAAGAAAACCTAAGACGCTTTCAATCTGTTTTTGGATTGCTGCTTTTCACCATTGTTATTTCATTATTAAGTGACCGTTTCCTTACTGGATCCAACATATTTAACGTGCTTAGACAAACCTCGATTAATGCGATCATAGCAGCAGGGATGACCTTTGTCATCTTAACCGGTGGGATTGACCTATCGGTAGGCTCCACCTTTGCTTTCTCAGGTGCCATCGGTGCTTATTTAATTGGTTCAGGGCAACCAGTCATGGTAGCGGTGGCAGGGGCTTTGACCATCGGTCTCTTGATTGGGATGGCTAATGGTTTTATCATTGCCCATTGGAACCTTCAGCCATTTATTGTAACCCTGGCCACCATGACCATCTTTAGAGGTGC
This sequence comes from Petrocella sp. FN5, assembly GCF_029210395.1. Lineage (GTDB taxonomy): Bacteria > Bacillota > Clostridia > Lachnospirales > Vallitaleaceae > Petrocella. The sequence goes on from NZ_JARGDP010000006.1 coordinate 18,037, forward strand.
CACCTTGGTTTTTACGGACGGGAAGCCCATTGGAACCGGTTATGAAGGCAGTGCGTTAGTCTTTGCTAAGATTGGTGGCGGTTATACGCTAGGTATACCCAACCCGATTCTAATTATGATTGTACTTTTTGGCTTAGCATATTACATCTTAAAACACATGAGTATGGGACGATATATTTATGCAACAGGGGGCAACCAGGAAGCGACCAAACTCTCCGGTGTCAGCATAAAAAAGGTCAAGGTATTCGTATATGGTATCAGTGGTTTGTTTGCCGCCATATCGGGTATGATTATTACTTCGAGACTCTCCTCGGCACAGCCGACGGCAGGTACAGGTTATGAGCTGGATGCCATAGCGGCCGTTGTACTTGGCGGTACGTCCTTGGCTGGCGGGGTTGGATCTATATTAGGAACTGTAATAGGTGCACTCATCATTGGGATCTTAAACAACGCACTGAATCTGTTGAACGTGTCATCATATTATCAACAGCTTGCAAAAGGCCTGGTCATACTGATTGCTGTGTTGTTAGATCGAAAAGAAAAATAATAGGGAGGAAACAAAATGAAAAAGGTATTGGTAGTATTATTAACAATGGTTATGGTAGTGAGTTTGTTGGCGGCATGTGGGAAGAAAGAAGAAGATACCAGCGGAAGCGGTGAAAAATTAGGCTTAATCGTATCGACTCTTAATAATCCATTCTTTGTTACATTAAAAGAAGGTGCCGAGGCAAAGGCAACAGAGTTAGGAATGGAATTGGTGGTTTTGGATTCACAAAACGATCCGGCAAAAGAATTGGCTAATATGGAAGATTTACTGACGCAAGGGGTTAGTGTGATACTCATCAACCCAACGGACTCAGATGCCGTGGTAGGCGCCATAGCTATGGCCAATGAAAAAGAAGTTCCGGTTATTACCTTAGACCGTGGTGCCAATGGTGGAGAAGTTGTAACCCATATTGCATCGGACAACGTAGCCGGTGGTCTTATGGCAGGTGAATACATTGCAGAATTACTTGGCGGTAGTGGTAAAGTGGTAGAACTTGAAGGTATTGCTGGTACCAGTGCGGCAAGAGACAGAGGTCAAGGCTTTAATGAAGCTATAGGCATAACAGATATTGAAGTGGTGGCCAAGCAAGTGGCGGACTTTGATCGTACAAAAGGCTTGTCTGTTATGGAAAACATCCTTCAAGCCCAACCAGAAATCGACGCTGTCTTTGCACATAATGATGAAATGGCCCTAGGTGCCCTAACAGCGGTAGAAGCATCTGGAAGAGACATTCTGATTGTTGGTTTTGACGCTACAGATGATGCGGTCAAAGCGGTAGAAGAAGGTAAGCTTGCTGCGACTGTGGCACAACAACCAAGTATGATTGGTAGCCTAGGTGTTGAAGCGGCTTCTGATGTATTAAAAGGCGTGACCTTAGAAGCCTTTGTTCCAGTACCCCTTAAGCTGGTTACAGGTGAGGGTTCTGTTCCAACGGATACCATAGTCGGAAAAGGCGAAAAAATAGGCTTAATCGTATCGACTCTTAACAATCCCTTCTTTGTTACATTAAAAGAAGGTGCTGAAGCTGCAGCAGAAGCAATGAATCTTGAGTTAATTGTGTTGGACTCCCAAAACGACCCGTCCAAAGAGTTGGCGAATATGGAAGACTTATTAACTCAGGGGGTTAGTGTGATACTCATTAACCCAACGGATTCAGATGCGGTAGTTGGTGCGATTGGCTTGGCCAATGGAAGCGGAATACCAGTAATCACCTTAGACCGTGGTGCCAATGGTGGAGAAGTGGTAACCCACATTGCATCCGACAACGTAGCAGGTGGCCTTATGGCAGGTGAATACATTGCAGAACTTCTCGGCGGAAGTGGTAAAGTCGTAGAACTTGAAGGCATAGCCGGCACCAGTGCGGCCAGAGACAGAGGACAAGGCTTTAATGATGCTATAGGCACAACGAACATTGAAGTGGTGGCCAAGCAAGTGGCGGACTTTGATCGTACAAAAGGCTTGTCTGTTATGGAAAACATCCTTCAAGCCCAACCAGAAATCGACGCTGTCTTTGCACATAATGATGAAATGGCCCTAGGAGCCCTAACAGCGGTAGAAGCATCTGGAAGAGACATTCTGATTGTTGGTTTTGATGCCACAGATGACGCGGTCAAAGCGGTAGAAGAAGGTAAGCTGGCAGCAACGGTGGCACAACAACCGGCAATGATTGGTAGCTTAGGTGTAGAAGCGGCTCTAAAAACCATTTTAGGTGAAAGTCTAGAGGCTTATGTACCTGTTGATCTAATGTTGGTAAAATAGCCTTTTAGAATAGTTAGCTATGGCTTTAACCATAATAATATTAAATAAAAAGGAAGAGAGTCTTAAATCGGGACTTCTTCCTTCTTTTTTTGCGGACCTTGTGCTATCAGTTGGCATATTTACAAAAATGTCATAATTTAGCCATATAACTATGTTAATATGATAGAGGATTTTAGCATTATTTAACAAAAAAGTCCTAATAAAGTCCTAGTTAAACTCAATTAAGTCCTACGAATTTCTTTACAAAGACTAGGTTCTGTGCTATTATAAAATAAGTTATTACAGAAATGTTACAAAACTATGGAGGCTAACCATGAATGGGGTTCTTAAATATAAAGAGAATTTCTTTCTTAGGTATAAGAAGGAAATCGCACTGACTTTAGGTGCAGTGCTGACTTTTTCTGCTGTGGTCAGATATGCACCAAGTGATGTTACACAAAGTGGGACGATACAAGCACGAAATTCAAACAATCAATCAGTTGAAGAACAACTTGTAGCAAAGGGCTACAATGTCTTAATAGATGGGGTTGGACTTGGCGTTGTCAGAAACAAAGACGAAGGTCAAGCGGCCACCAATCAAGCACTTGAAATGGTCATTGCCGATCTAGGGTACAATCCCGAAGTAGAGCCGGTATTGACCTTTGAGAACGATTACTCTGAAGAAGAAAACTACATTGCGCCTGAAGAACTGGCAGCATTAATCGCAAGTCAGGTGATTCACAACCTAGAACGACACAAAGTTATGGCCTATGTCATGAAGATAGGCGATGATTTTACAGTTGCGGTCAAAAATGAAGAAGACATCAAGAAAGTGTTGCTAAATGCTCAAAGCATTTATGTGAACACAGATATGGCATTGGATATTAGCCTAGCAAAAGATGAGCACAATGGCCTAATCATTAAGCCCCAAGTGATCATGTTAAAAGAAGACGAAGGCGCCTCAAATAGAACGTTTACAACAACCATAACAGCGAATGCAGAAACAATAGATGAGGCTTCTTTGGATACACCTAAAGATGTATCCAAAGAAGGTGTTACTGTGGAGGTGGATTTTGCAGAGTCGGTTATGGCTGTAGAGGCTTATGTTTTTGAGGATGAAGTGTTATCTGTAGATGAAGCAACAGCATTGATCACAAAGGAAAATGAGGAAGCAAAGCTATACACGGTTGTTTCCGGTGATGCACCGTCGACCATCGCAGCTAATAATAGTATGCCGTTAGCTCAGCTTTATGAATTAAACCCTGGGCTTGAACAAAACACTTTAAAAATGAAAATTGGTGACGAATTGGTGGTTATGGTACCTGAGCCGGAGTTATCCATTGCAACCAAAGAAGAAGTGGTTTATACTGAATCGATTATTAAGGGTGTGTCTTATGTGGACAATCCTAATGTATATAAGGGGTCAGACAGCGTGGTTGACGCCGGTTATGATGGTGTGTTAGAATTAACAGCTGTTGTGTCAAAAGTCAATGGTAAAGAAATCGGCCGAGAAATAACGAAGCAAACCGTTTTACAAGAAGCAAAAGATAAGGTTATATCCAGAGGTATAAAGCCATTACCTAAAAAAGGTGCAACCGGCAATTATAAATTCCCTTTAACCAGCTTTAAAGTAACTTCGCCTTTTGGTAGAAGATGGGGTGCTTTTCATGCAGGTGTTGATCTGTCAGCGCCCTCAGGCACCACAGTGAGAGCATCTGACGGTGGTACGGTGACAATCGCCGGCTGGCGTGGTAACTATGGTTATTTGGTTGAGATTGATCATGGCAATGGTATAAGAACACGATATGGGCATAACAGTAAGATTGAAGTAAAAGTAGGTCAAAAAGTAGCTCAATATGAAACCATAGCAAAAGTAGGTAGTACAGGAAGAAGCACAGGACCACATGTTCATTTTGAAATACGTTTTGACGGCGTTGCAGCAAACCCGATGAATTATTTAGAATACTAATCATGGTTAAAGAGTTAAAACTATATAGTTGAATAGATATAGGGCGGTGCCAAGAGGCATGCGCCCAAAGCAAAAGCGGTTTACGTAAGTGTTGTACTTACATCCAGCATTTACGTAAATCGTTTGTTGTGTCATATTGAAGCCTACGAATGAGTTGAAATTCGTAAAGAGACTGGGAGGTCCCAATGGATAAATCAAAAATTGGCAGTTTGAAGAAAAATATAAAAAACCTAGTAATAAAAGCATCTGAGTTGAATAAGGTTATATTCAATAAGCTAGATGTTCTTAAATCATATATTAAAAAGTTAAGTCCTAAAGATTTTAGTGTGAATAAGTTAAGTTTCAAGCATATGTCTCTAAAGAGCTTTAAGATATCGAACTGGAAAAAAGTAGATTGGAAAAGTGTAAAAGTAACCATAGCAATTATCGTAAAAGAACCTAAAAGGGTCATAGCTATGGGATTTGTAGGTCTTATGCTCATGTCAGGCATAGGTGTTGCTCAGAGTCTTATGATGTCAATGGGTTCACAAGTATCCGTGGCTTCAGAGGATGAAGATGTCAGCTATGTTGAGCTGATATTCAACGATCAATTGGTTGGCTATGTGCCAAGTTTAGTTGTCGGAAAAATGATGGTAGAAGTTGCAAAGTCGAATCTTATTGAACGTATCGGTTATGATCCTGAATTGACTCAAAATATAAGATATAACCCAAGACATGGGGAAAAAATGATTTTCACAGATGAAAAAGAGCTTCTAGTGACCTTAGAAAACACCATGTACGCGTCAATTGAAAATCATAAAATCAAAGGTTATGTCATGAAGATAGGGGATGATTTTACAGTTGCCCTTGAAAATGAGGAAGCCTTAAAAGCCGTTCTGGAAGGTGCACAAAAAGTATATCTAGAAGAAGAAAGCACGGTGAGTGTGGAAATGAAAAGAGATCCACACAACACCTTAGTCATGAAGCCGGTCATTAAAGTATTACAAAAAGAATTAAACATTGATCGGAACTTCTTAACCTCTGCGACTCTAAACGATACAGCTGAAAATGAAGAAACAGGTAAGGTCTTTCAATCGGTGGTCAAAGAAATTAGCTTAGAACAACAAATTGTCATTATTGAAGCTTTTGTAAATGAAGATGAAATCGTGGATGTTGAAACAGCAACGATGATGATTACCAAAGAAAATGAAAAAGTGAAAACATATACTGTACAGTCCGGCGATTCACCGTCTACGATTGCAGTATCTAATGGTATGACAACGAGAGCCCTATATGATCTAAATGCCGGTCTAGAGGAAAGAGCAAGTAAGATACAAATAGGTGAAGAGTTAATTGTTATGGTACCGGAACCTGAGTTATTTGTTTCATCAGTTGAAGAAGTGGTTTACACAGAAATCATAGATAAACATAAGGTTTATGTGGATAATCCTAATGCATATATAGGTACAGACGAGGTCCTTGAACCGGGTGTAGAAGGTGTACTAGAAGTTCACGCACTTATTAAAAAACTAAATGGTAAAGAGTTTGATAGAGTGATTCTTGAAGAAACTGTAATATCCAAGCCAACAACGGAAAAAATCTTAAGAGGCTCTAAAGCATTGCCAATTACAAATGCAACTGGTACTTTCCAAGTACCTATGATAAAATATAGGTTGACCTCCAAATTCGGTCCTAGGTGGGGAAGAATGCACACCGGTATTGATTTGGCTGCACCAAGAGGAACGGAAATCAAGGCCGCAGATGGCGGACGTGTCATAGCAGCTGGCTGGGACGGTGGCTATGGTTATAGAGTGGTTATCGACCATGGTAATGGTATGACTTCCCTATATGCCCATTGTAGTTCGATTTACGTTAAAGTTGGTCAAGACGTGGGAAAATATGAAAGAATCGCAGCCGTTGGCAATACAGGTAATAGTACAGGACCTCATTTGCATTTTGAGATTCATGTTAACGGTGTTAGAAAAGACCCAATGAAGTATTTAAAATTCTAATGTAGGGTTAAGGCTTAAAAACTATATAGTGTTGACCCTTTAACCAATGTGTGTTGGACTAAATAGAGTCCAAGAAATGTAGAGGTAAAAATATGGCAAAAGTATTGGTCGTGGATGATGAGAAAGCAATTGTCGACATACTCATGTTCAATCTTGAAAGAGAAGGCTTTACTGTGGTGACAGCGGCAGATGGTGAAGAAGGTATACGAATGTTTCATAAGGAACAGCCGGATTTGATTTTGCTGGATATTATGATGCCTAAAATAGATGGCTTACAGGCCTGTAAGACAATACGAACGGAATCAAATGTACCGATCATCATGTTAACAGCCAGAGCAGAAGAAGTTGATAAGGTCTTGGGTTTAGAGTTTGGCGCCGATGACTATGTAACGAAACCTTTTGGTGTACGTGAGTTGATTGCTAGAGTTAAGTCTAACATACGACGAACATCTATGGATTATGATCATACAAAGAACGCACAAATCATTCATGTAAGCAATATGACCATTAATGTAGATAAGTATGAAGTAAGCAAGGACGAAGTCGTCATTGATTTAACCGTTCGAGAGTATGAGTTGCTCAAGTTCTTAGCAACTCAGAAGAACCAGATTTTCACTAGAGAACAGCTTCTAGAAAAAGTTTGGGGCTATGAGTACTATGGTGATGTAAGAACTGTGGATGTTACCATTCGTAGACTGAGAGAAAAAGTAGAAGACGATGCAAGCAAACCTGGGTTCATTCTAACCAAAAGAGGTATTGGCTACTATTTTAAAGGCTAGAAAGCAATAATAGGTACAAAGTCTAGTGAAAGTTGGAAATGCAATGAGTATAAGCATACGATGGCGTTTGGTACTTATGTATGTACTTATGGTTGTTATTGTCATGATGGTAAGTGGGACGATGATCGTACTCTTGGTTCGAAGCAATGAAATGGAGTCGGTTCAAGAAAGCATCCAGTTAGCCGTTGAGGCAATTAAAACAACAGCCTTTGAAGATGTGAATATCGATGATATTGAAGATGTCAAATTGAAGTTATCAGATGTCTATGAAAAATATGCAGCACTCTACAAAGGGAAACGGGTTTTTTTGCTGGATCGAACTTCTAGAGTGGTACTGCCCCTTAGTGATGCTGAAAAAGGGCTAAGCTTTCCCACCCATCAGGTCATGGGAGCTATTGAAGATGGACAACCCTATGAGATGTATGACAAGAACCGGAGATTACCGGGGGATGACAGGAAATACATAGGTTATGCAGAGAACATAAAAGACAGTAACGGCCGAGTGGTTTATGTGGTCTATGTCTTAGGTGAAACAACATCTGTCACCAACAGCATTGAGAAAACCATCATGGTGATTATCTCGGCAGCTGCGGTGGCTATTTTGATTGCGGTTGTACTGGGTTTTATCTTTTCAGACTTTTTGACCAAACCAATTACAGCCTTGACGGTTAAAGCTAGGGATATGGCAAGAGGTCATTTAGATAAACCGATCAAAGTCTATGCCAACGATGAGATTGGTCAATTAACAAAGAATTTTAACAGAATGGCAAAATCATTGAATGAAACTCTAAATGAGATTACCAGTGAGAAAAATAAATTAGAAATTGTTTTTAAACATATGACAGATGGTATACTGGTATTTGACAAAGTAGGGGTTATGATTCATTCCAATCCGGCGTCAATTGATATGCTTAAACTAGATAAGCAGATTAGTTTCCAAGAAGTATTTAACCCCTATTTGGAGGTTAGTTATAATGAATTAAAAAATATGGTGCAGGAAGAAACCATTCTTCATGTTGTCATTGTAGAACATAGGTATTATAGTGTTTATTTTGCCAAATTTTTAGATCAACATAACGAAGCCGTTGGTCTTATTTGTGTTATTCAGGATATAACAGAGCATAAAAAGTTGGAAGAGATGCAAAAAGAATTTGTTGCCAATGTATCTCATGAGCTTAGAACCCCGCTGACGACAATAAAAAGTTATACAGAGACTTTGCTTGAAGGTACATTAGAAGACACAGAAATCGCCACAAGGTTTTTAAATGTTATTAATCATGAAAGTGACAGAATGACCGCATTGGTTCAGGACCTTCTCGAATTATCCAAGCTGGATAATAAGCAAATCAAGTTCGCTATGAATGATATTAACCTAGAGAGCATATTAGAAGATAGTATTAATAAATACCGTATTCATTCTGAGAAAAAAAATCAAAGCCTCATATACCATAAACCGAATAATGGGTATAGGACGATTGGAGATGTCAATCGTATTGAACAAGTCATCAAAAATATTATTTCAAATGCAGTTAAATATAGTCCGGAAGGTGCTATTATTGAGATTGATATGGAAGATCAGAACAAATATATCAAAGTCTCTGTAGCGGACAATGGTTTGGGCATAAGTAAGGATGACTTGAAAAGGATTTTTGAGAGATTTTATCGCGTAGATAAAGCCAGATCCAGAGAAATGGGAGGAACTGGACTTGGGTTGGCGATTGCCAAAGAGATAATGGAGTATCATGGTGGGAAAATACTGGTCGATTCTGAAGTGGGCGTTGGCACAACCTTCGAGTTATATTTTCTTAAAAAACAAGCATAGTTCATTTTAATTTTACAGGAGCCTTATTCGACGTAGTGTATCCTATAGTCACCTTAACTGTTAGCCAAACGTTATGTATTTGTAATCATAGTGTAATCTAAGACTTGTATAATCATAGTGTGGATGTTTATGTTCATTCTTTTTAGAAAATAAAAGTAAGGTGGTGAAGCATATGCTTAAGCAATTTATTAAAATTTGTATTCTGTTTACCGTGGTTATGGCCTTAAGTTCATTTGCAGCCTATGCGGAACCTATAGAAGCCGATCAAGCTGCATTTAATACATATCTAAGTACATTCAATTTAACAGAACAAAATATAGAGTATGGGAATAATAGATTAGACACAGGTATGACAACACAAGCGTTGAGTACAGTAGGAACTCTAAAAATAAGCAATGGATTTAGTAGACAAGCGTTCTCTACTTTTGCAAGTGACAAGAGTATTGTTGGACAAGGCCAGTCGGGTTCTGTAGTAGGACTAATGGTATATACAGTAAACAGCAATCAACAAAAAGTGATTGAAAGCTATGCGATTAAGACATTAGGTGCATCCGGTATGTTCAGTGAAACCATTACCTATGCTCCTAGTCGTACTCAGTATCTTGTGATTGCTGTAAAAGATCATCAAGGTATAACTAGGAGGATTTTTGAAATCACGACAAAAGCCATGGAAACAAAAGTAAAACTTGAAAACATTCAGATAAGATTTGTTAGTGAAGACAAGCAAGTTAATACATCAGTGGAATCAATGTATGATTGGCTTAAGTCGAAGAGCAATGTAGAGTTTTAATAAAAGCACTGTAAGGATACTTTCGAGGTTATAATGATGAAAGCAGCCGTAAGCACCATCAAAATTGTAATACTAATAACACTAATTGTCATCAGTGTTTATCAGACAAGTAGGTTATGGTTTGACGATCAATCAGACCCTAACCTTTTTTATCGCGTTTTCTCATCCTCCACTATAGAAAATCTGGAGGCTGTGAGAGATGCCGGTAATATGATAACACCCAAGCAATTAGGTGTCTATCTAGGTCAACCCAATCTTGAATATACGATTGTAAAAAAAGGGATCCCCCATTATGAAACCCTTAGAAGTGAGTCTATCAAGATCTTAATAATGGGCCTTGATAAAGATTATTATGTTGGTGTTGTAGAAAACAAAGAGTTGCTTTGGAGTAATCAGCATACCAGCATACATATGGATTTTCCTTTGGAACAGGCAATTTTTGCCAGAAACTTAGGGATCTCCCAAAAAGCTCTTGAAGGGATTGGGTCCGTGGACACAATCTTGATTATGCCGGCTTTTAGAAATGAAATATGGCTAAATATTTTCTTGGAAGACCCTTCAACAGGTCTGTATCATCACTATCAAGTCCCCAAATCGGAGGTTGTAATCGCCAATGATTCCTTGGCATATCAGTTGTCTAATGTCGTAGCAAATGGCAGTAGGACATCTTTTATTTCCACACTTAAGAACAATATACCTTATTATAGTAAACATCTTTTATTACCCTTGCCATCAGAAGATAACCGCTACCATGATCCGATTTTCACGAGGATTCCTTTTGTGTCGGATGCTGCGGTTAATGTCTCAGAGTTAGATGGTTACGTAAGTCTATTTTTTGATAACCCGGATATTATGAAAGCAATCCCACTTGAGAATGAGGTTCGCTATGTAGATGGGAATGTCGTGGTTCGTTATAACACAGAAGGTTTAGTTGAGTATAATCGTATAGTCAAGGAAAATGCCGGATCAACCAGTTTGACCCTTGCCCTAACGGTAGCCAACCAATTTATTGAGCAAGATATTCAAAGAATGCCTACAGAATATTTTTTGAAAACCTATTTGCAAGAGGCTCAAAGAACGGTTTTCTACTATGATATTGGTTTTAATGATTATCCTTTTGTTTTAACAGAAGAAGTCAAACAGAAATATGGCATGTCACATGCCATTGAAGTTACTGTTAGCGGCGATAAAGTCATTAAATACAGAAGAATATTAAGGAAAATTGATGATATGAATCCTCAAAACAAGACCCTTCAAGCGAAGTACGAAAATGTTCTTGACAAAGTCATCCTTGAAGCAGGCACCTTGGATGTTGAGATTGAAGAAATGTATCTTGGGTACAGTTGGAATAGGGATATGATGGAAATGTCACTTAATTGGGTTGTTCAATATGACGGTAGCCCTCACTTTTATCCTGTGGAATGAGGTGTTTCTATGAATATGCAAAAAATGTTGAATGGCTTTATCATCATTTTCTTGGTGATCAATGTCGGTTTGTTTTTATTTATCTATCAAAGAGAAAACACCAGATATACGCTTTCAAGCGAACGTGTCATTCAACTTGAGAACATTCTTGAGAAAAACAATATATATTTGTTAGACCATTTACCGAATTTTTACCCTAAAAGTAGACTGAGAGTGTCGATGCCTATAGACATGGAGAAAGAGTTGGTGGAAGGCTTTTTTCTAGATGAAGCGGTCCGGTTTATAATCTCAGCGAATGCACACACCCATGAGACATCAAGAGAGCGCCTTACCTTTGATCAAGTGAATGAGAAGGGTAGAGTTTTTTATGGAAGTAGTGAACCCACTTTTGTACCTAAAAATTTATTGGACCATGAAAAAATCAAAACGGCTTCTCAGTTTGTGAAAGAAATGACTCAAAGCAAGGGGAAGTTCGAGTTGACAGATCAACGAGATGGAGATGATTTTTCCATCTATTACTATAATGAACGATTTTTAGGAGAGCTTATTTTTTCTAATGAAACGGTTGTACGTATTGAAAAAGAAGGTATTACAGAAGCCAGAGCTATTAGGTATGTGCCTCAAGGTTTTGTTGGTAGTCCTCTTGAAATATTCCCGGCAGACGAGGCTTTATATAAGTTTATGAATTATATTAGAGCATTTGAAGAAACAAGCATTATGATTACAGACTTGGATCTTGGCTATGCAATTGGTCAGAGCACTTTAGAGAATGTTATATGGATAGAAATTGAACCTTATTATAGAATTAAGCTGAGTACGGGCCAAACCTATTTTATCAATGCTTACACGAATGAAATATATAGGCCTTAAGTAATACCTGAAGAGGTGGTTTTGATATGTATGTACTTGCTATAGATTGTGGCACACAAAGTTTGAAGGCGGTAGTTTTTGACAAAACAGGCAAAACCATAGCGGTTCAACGCGTTGGATTTGAGCCTTACTATGCCAATATGCCTGGTTATGCAGAACAAGATCCAAAAATATATTATAAAAGCCTTTGTAAAGCAACAAGAAATTTGATAGAAGCTCATCCTATTTTATTCGATGCAATTGGAGCAGTTACTGTGACCACACAACGAGATATGGCTATTTGTGTGGATAAGCAGGGGGTTGCTCTAAGATCGGCTATTATTTGGGCAGACCAACGGATGATCAAGGTGCCAAGAAAGATGGCACTTCATCATCGTTTAGCATTTTCTGTTATAGGCATGAAACCTACGACAGAAATTCTAAGTCGAAGTTGTAAGGCACATTGGATACAAGATCATGAGCCCAAGATATGGGAAAAAACTTATAAATACCTCCAGTTGTCAGGGTACTTAAACCATAAATTGACGGGCCTTTTTTTAGACTCAGTAGCCAGTCAAATAGGTCATATTCCCTTCAGTTACAAGCATTTTCGTTGGGAGAAAAAGAAGAGTCTTAAGCATGACATTTTTCATATTGAAGATGATAAACTATGCACCTTAGTTCAGTCATCAGAGACGATAGGCAGATTAACGGATAAGGCAGCTGAGGAAACAGGACTGAGACCTAATCTTATAGTTATTGCTGCCGGTTCGGATAAGGGGTGTGAAACCCTTGGCGTAGGTTGTATGGATAACGAAAGCATATCCATATCCTTGGGCTCTCAAGCGAGTGTCCAAACGACAACAAGTAAGTATTATGAGGCACTTACTTTTATACCGCCTTTTCAAGCGGTTATACCCGGCTATTACAATCCTGAAGTACAGATCTATAGAGGTTATTGGATGATTTCATGGTTTAAGAAAGAGTTTGCAGCAAAAGAAGTGAAGTTAGCCGAGAAACTAGGAATCTCGCCGGAAGCGTTATTAGAGAAGGCTTTAGTAAAGATTCCACCTGGTTCAGATGGGTTGATTTTACAACCTTATTGGGGCGCAGGCGTGAAGATGCATGATGCCAAGGGGGCGATTTTGGGATTTTCAGATGACCATACCCGTTTACATATCTATCGTGCTATAATTGAAGGGATTGGTTTTGCTCTTTTTGAAGGTATGCAACGTATTGAGAAAAAATCGAGAATCAAGGTTAGAAAAATCATGGTCTCAGGTGGCGGTTCACAAAGTGATGCCATATGCCAGATTACTGCCAATATCTTTAATCTTCCGGTTAATAGAGTCCAGACATATGAAACTTCAGCCCTTGGAGCTGCCATAGCCGGTTTTGTAGGATTGAAGGTTTACGCTGATTATGAGGAAGCAATACTACATATGGTCCATAATCAAGATGCCTTTCTACCTCAAAAAGATCAAGTTGACCTATACGAAAGAATTTATCATAGAATCTATAAAAAAATCTACAAAAGGGTCAAACCAATTTATAAAAGTTTTGATCAATTGTGACAAGTTCATATTCTGAACAATTTACTGCAAAACAAGAGAAATCCCTTGAAATATAGGCCTTTTACACGTTTTTTTTTACAAATGAAATAAGCTATGTTATACTATATGAGATTATAATTGAAATATTTTGAGAGCATTAATAGATAAGAGGTGTATTATGAATCAATTTTTAATAAAAGGCGGTAAGCCTCTAAGTGGGGAAGTCGCGGTAAGTGGTGCCAAAAATGCCGCTCTTGGTATATTGCCTGCAGCGTTATTATCTCGTGATATATGTAGGATTGAGAATGTACCATGTGTGAATGATATTACAGTATTACTTGAGGCCATGGAAGACCTAGGTGTTAAGATTAAGTTTGAAGACAATAACCATACAGTGATCATGGACTGTCGACATATCAAAAAGCTCACTGTGGATTATGAACATATTAAAAAAATACGGGCTTCCTATTATTTGTTAGGCGCCCTTCTAGGCGCTTATAATAAGTCAGAGGTGGCATTGCCTGGTGGTTGCAATATAGGGAGTCGTCCTATTGATCAACATATTAAAGGCTTTGAAGCCCTTGGTGCTATTGTAGATATTGAACACGGTATGATTAAGGTCAAAGCCCATAGTCTTGTAGGGGTAACTATCTATTTGGATATGGCCAGTGTAGGTGCTACCATCAACATCATGATGGCAGCGGTAATGGCAGAAGGTGTTACGCAGATTGAAAACCCTGCTAAAGAGCCACATATCGTTGATGTTGCTAACTTTTTAAACAGTATGGGTGCGAATATAAAAGGTGCCGGTACAGATGTTATTAAGATTACCGGTGTTAAAAGAATGCACGGTACGGAGTACATGATTATCCCGGATCAGATTGAAGCAGGTACCTATATGGTTGCAAGTGCCATAACAGGTGGGGATGTCACGGTTACCAACTTGATTCCAAAACATATGGAAGCGGTTGTAGCTAAGCTTCATGAAATGGGCGTCGGTGTAGAAGAGTACGATGACGCTATTCGGGTCTACAAGAAAGAAAAGTTGAAAAACATACAAGTCAAGACTTTACCTTATCCAGGGTTTCCGACAGATATGCAACCCCAATTTACTGCTTTGCTATCGATTGCAGAAGGTACAAGTATTATGACGGAAAGCATATTCGAAAACAGATTCACTTATACCAGTGATTTGTCTAGAATGGGTGCATCCATTAAGGTAGAGGGAAACACAGCCATTGTGACAGGTGCAGCCGAGTTGACTGGAGCGGAAGTCAATGCGCCGGACCTTAGAGCGGGCGCTGCTTTGGTCTTAGCCGGCCTTGCTGCAAAAGGTGAAACATTGATCAATAACATTCAGTATATTGATAGGGGTTACGAGCATTTTGAAGATAAGCTTAGAGGCCTCGGTGGTGAGATTTATCGAATCACTGAAAAAACCAGTAAAGAAGCTTTTAAAGTAATTTAAGATAAAAAGTCTCCTTTTCATCTGCGGTAGATTAGGCTGGTTTACTAGACAAGAACTTAGAAATCATCTGGGAAAGTGTAGTTTGACACTTAACCCAATATATAAAAAAAGAACAAGTTGACTGACAATCAACTTGTTCTTTTTGCAGTTTTTGATTAGAAAACCGTGTGACTTATAGCGGTTTTGGAGAATCTACCGGACAAACGTCAGCACAAGCGCCACAGTCGATACATTCGTCAGCGTCGATAACATAAATGCCATCGCCTTCAGTAATGCAGTTTACTGGACACTCAGATTCACAAGCGCCACATGAGATACAATCATCATTAATAAAATATGCCATTTCAAGCACCTCCATATTAGTTGTGAGTATATGCAAATATTACATGGTTACTCATTCTAGACTTACCACCTTATTGTAAACCAAATGCTTCTTTGTGTAAAGACTTTTATGTTAAGCTGTGACTACATTTAGGTTATGTTTCTTTAATATTGCCATGGCCTCAATCATTTGTATTTTGGTGGGTTCATCAAAATCATGGAGTCGGTAAGTTTCGCCAAGTGCCTCCCATTTGTATTCGCCCATTTTGTGAAAAGGTAATATTTCTATTTTTTCAATATTATCATATTGACTTAAGTGCAGGGCCAAAGCTTCTATGGCTTCAGGTTGATCCGTAAGGCCCGGTACCAACACATAGCGAATCCAGACAGGTTTGTCTAAATCGCCAAGATAGTGTAAAAAATCCAAAGTAGGTTGTAGTTTGGCCCCGGTAATAAATTCATATTGCTTAGGGTCAGAATGCTTGACATCCAGTAAAACCAGATCCACCGCATCGATGACTTTTTTGGCAGAATCATTAAATACATAACCGGAAGTGTCAATGGCGGTATGGATACCCTCATCTTTACAGGCCATAATCAGTTCATATACAAATTCAACCTGAAGCAAAGGTTCACCTCCGGTTATGGTAACACCACCATTTGAAAAACGCATAAAAGATTTGTATTTAACAATCTCCTTCATGAGACTTTCTACTATCATATCTGTTCCGGCACCAATCTTCCAGGTATCAGGGTTGTGGCAGTATTGGCAGCGCAGGGGGCATCCTTGAAGAAACAGAACAAATCGGATGCCGGGGCCGTCAACCGTGCCACAGCTTTCTATAGAGTGTATTTTACCGTGTTTCAATGTGATCGACCTCCTAGTTTCATTATTTATGCTCGCTCGTGGAAGGTTCTGTGAATAACATCAAGTTGTTGTTCGCGTGTAAGCTTGACAAAATTAACGGCATAACCGGAAACGCGTATGGTTAATTGAGGATAGGCTTCAGGATGCTCCATAGCATCAATAAGCGTTTCTTTGTCAAATACATTTACATTAATATGATGTCCACCGTCATAGAAATAACCGTCTAGCATACCCACCAGATTATTGACCTGTTGCGTCTTGTCTTTACCAAGAGCCCTTGGTACGATGGAGAAAGTGTAGCTAATGCCATCTTCTGCTTGATCGTATGGTAACTTAGCCACAGAAGACATGGAAGCTATGGCGCCATGGTGATCGCGCCCATGCATAGGGTTGGCTCCGGGGGCAAAGGGCTCACCGGCTTTTCGACCATCTGGGGTTGAGCCGGTCATCTTACCATAAACCACATTGGAGGTAATGGTAAGAATGGACATGGTCGGCGTGGAATCTCTATATGTTTTGTGCCGTCTTAACTTAGTCATAAACTGCTCAACCACATCTTTGGCGATTTGATCAACAGCATCATCATTGTTTCCAAAAGCCGGATAGCTGTCGGGCTTAACTTCATAATCGATTGCAAGGCCATCGGCATTACGTATGATTTTTACTTTAGAATGCTTAATTGCTGAAAGGGAATCGGCGACAACAGATAAGCCTGCAATACCACAAGCAGACGTACGATGGACATCACGGTCATGTAGAGCCAGTTGAAGCTTTTCATAAGCATATTTATCATGCATATAATGGATAATGTTCAAAGTGTTAATATAGAGTTGAGACAGCCAGTCCATTACCATATCAAACCTGGGCATGACTTCTTCATAGGTCAGTTCATCGCCAGTGATGGGTGCAAAAATAGGTGCAATCTGTAAGCCTGTTTTCTCATCTTTACCACCATTAATAGCATAAAGCAAAGCCTTCGCCAAGTTGGCACGTGCACCAAAAAATTGCATTTGTTTGCCAAGACGCATAGCGGATACACAGCAAGCAATACCGTAATCATCCCCATATTTTGGTCGCATGAGATCATCGTTTTCATATTGGATGGAACTGGTATCTATGGATACTTTGCTGACATACTTCTTAAAGGCTTCTGGAAGTCGATTGGACCACAAGATGGTCAAATTAGGTTCCGGTGCAGCGCCTAAGGTATATAGGGTGTTAAGCATGCGGTAAGAGGTCTTAGAAACCAAGGTGCGACCATCTACACCAACACCGCCAATGACTTCCGTCACCCATGTGGGATCCCCGGAAAAAAGTTCGTTATAGGCAGGTGTTCTAAGAAAACGAACCATTCTAAGTTTCATAACAAAATGGTCGATAAGTTCTTGGGCATCTTTTTCATTGAGAAGGCCATTCTTAAGATCTTGCTCAATATAGATATCAAAGAAGGTTGAAACCCTTCCAAGACTCATAGCAGCACCATCTTGCTCTTTTATTGCCGCTAAATAAGCAAAGTATGTCCATTGTATCGCTTCCTTAGATGTCGTTGCAGGTTGGCTGATGTCAAAGCCATAGGTCTTTGCCATTTCCCTTACAGCGCTAAGAGCACGTATTTGTTCAGAGAGTTCTTCTCGAAGTTTGATAACAGAAGCATCCATGTAATCCATTTCAAGTTCTTTTTTCTCTTTGTGTTTTATTTGAATGAGAAAATCAATGCCATAGAGGGCAACACGACGATAGTCACCAATAATTCGACCTCTGCCATAGGCATCAGGAAGTCCGGTGATAATACCAGAACGTCTGGCATCCCGCATTGCTTCTGTGTAAGCATCAAATACCCCTGCATTATGGGTTTTCCTATATTCTGTAAAGATTTTTTCAGTTTCAGGGTCCAGCTCATAGCCATAGGCGGTCAAAGCATCCTTGACAACTTTAACCCCGCCATAAGGCATGATGCCTCTTTTTAAGGGATGATCAGTTTGGAAACCGACAATGGTTTCTAGAGACGGATCAATGTAGCCGGGGCCGTGTGATGTGATGGAAGAGGGTATTTTACTCTCAGCATCCAGAATACCTTTACTGGATTCTTCTGCAAAGAGTACCATGACTTTTTGCCAAAGTTGGTTGGTGGTGTCTGTAGGACCGACCAAAAACTTCTCATCACCTTCATAAGGTATGTGGTTATGCTGTATAAAATCACGAACATCCACGGATGTTTGCCATGTTCCTTTTTTAAAATTTTTCCAAGCTTGATTCATATTATACCTCCTGAGGGTCAGTTGGAATTATTATGGTTGATTAAAGTGTACCATAAAATGTTATATATTTATAGGAATAGAAAATGAGTCCCATAATCATTATATATGTATACTGTATACACGTCAAGTATTTTTACTCTTTTACTGAAGGTTGTGTTACTACCTTTAGAAATTATTTGTAAACAAGTGTTTTTTTTGATAGTATAACCATTATACACTTATTAACGATGGGAGAATGAGGAAATGGCAATCTACCAAGATGTGAAAAAAGAATTAATCCATAGAATTCATGAAGGTGATTATAAAGCAGGGGAGAAGATACCTTCTGAAAGAGATTTGAGTCTTGTATTCAAAGTGAGTCGGATGACCATTAGACAGGCTTTATCAGAGCTTGTAGCGGAAGGTGTTTTGTACAAATCCATGGGACGTGGCACATTTGTGTCTTCACCCAGTCTATATCAGGAGAATTTGAAAAGTTTCACTCAGACACTGATTGGTCAAGGGATGGTTCCTTCAACAAAAGTGATTGAGATTGCCACAATCTCACAAGTAAAAAAAATCAGCCAATGGCTGAATGTGGATCCAATGGATTCTTATTATAAGGTTAAACGGTTAAGACTAGGGGATGGTGTACCCATCGCCCTAGAAACCATATACATACCAAAAAAATATGCAGAAGGCATTCATAAACATGATTTGACGTCTTCATTATATAAGATACTTGAAAAAAAATATGGATATGACTTGACCCATATTACTTGCGATATTGAAGCCAATATCTCAAGTAGAATTATTATGGAGGCCATGGGATTAAATAAGCAAACAGCGCTCTTGAAAATAACAGGTATTACTTACGCCCAAAATGACCTAAAATTATTCTATGAAGAATCGTATTATAGATCACAACTTTATAAGTATCATGTGGATATATTAAATAGACCTTAGAGAAAGTCAATGTATTTTCGGTCAGTCTTTTGTATATGATGAATGAGCCAATCACTTAGAAAAAGGAATATTTCTTCATTGAGTTCCGAAGTTTGCTCGGATATAGCGTCTTTGAATTTGGTCACATCTTCTACGAATTTTTTGTGTTCTTTTACATGTTCTTCATAGTTTGGATAATTGGCTGCTCTCATTAGCTTTTCTTCTTCTGTAAAATGAAAAATAGAATAGACCTTTAGTTCACTAATGAGTTTGATGGTATTTTCCACAGGTGCTTGGGAAATAATCAAGTCGTAAGCATCATTAAAGAGTTTTAATAGATTTTTGTGGTGGTCGTCCAAAACAGGGTTCTGAACACTATAATCCATTGACCAAGTATAATTTAGCATAATATCATCCTTTCAAGTTGTATGATTGTTGAGCTCTTATATTATATCATTTTTTTAGTGTTTTGTACCTACTATTTCCTATGTTATAATGATTCTTCAAGATGATTGAACGAAGCTTCAGCACATTGAAGAATCACTATAACACATAATCAAGAAGGGTGATACGATGAAAAAAGAACAGATTATTGAGGTACTTAGCGGGGTCAACCTCTTTAGGACCATGACACCGGATTGTATTTTGCTTAATATGAACAAAATGAATTATCAAGTAAAAAACTATGACAAGAACGAAGTCATTGCCAGGGAAGGGGAGGATTGTAACCAAATTGGGATTGTTCTTTCAGGAAATCTAGAACTGAGAAAAGAGTTTCCGGCTGGACATTACATGACGTTGACTTACTTGGAAAGCGGTCATATTTTCGGAGAAGTCATTGTTTTTTCAAATGTATCTAAGTATCCTGCCACGATTATCACGACCATTAAAACAGAAGTTTTGTATATTAATAGGCAAGATGTTTTGCAACTAATGGAGGGGTGTGAATCCATTCTCAAAAATTTTGTATCTGTCATTTCAAATAAAGTTGTTATGCTAAATAAGAAGACATCTATATTGTCTTTTAAAACCATAGAGGAAAAAGTGGCCAGTTATATCTTGGAAGAGTATAAGGCTAGGCGACAGATGACTTTTAATATACCTCTTAGTAGGAAGGAGTTGGCAGGCTACTTGAATGTGCCAAGACCATCCTTGTCTAGGACCATGGGGAAAATGAAGACGGAAGGGATTATAGACTTTTATCAGAATACAGTTAAGATACTGGATCTTCAAGCTTTGGAAGATTGTCTTTTCAAAATCTAAAATCTTAGAAGAAAAGGTCTCTCTCACCTTTTTCAATGGCTTTTAGACGCAAAAGGGTTGTTTGCTTCATCTTTTCACTGGGAATTCGATCGATGTGGATTTTAATTGTAGCTTCACCAAGTGTCTTTAGATCCTCATCTGCATAATCTTCTAGGTACTCTTTTAAAGTAAGCAAGGCATTGGGTTGACATAGATTATGAATCTGGCCGCTTTTTGCAACTTGCATGAATCGATCACCGGTCCTACCGGCACGGTAGCAAGCCGTACAGTAACTTGGCAAGAAGCCTTTTTCCAGTAAGGACTTTATAATCTCATGTTGCGGACGCTCATCGGCAAGTTGAAACTGACTTGCCATTTTTTCTTCATCCGTATAACCACCCACATCGGTTTTGGAACCGGCACTGATTTGAGAAACGCCGATATGAATGACTTCTTCTCTAAAGCTAGCCTCTTCTCTTGTTGAGAGTATGATGCCGGTGTAGGGAACGGCCAGTCTGATTATAGCCACCAAACGTTTAAATGCTTCATCATCAACAGCGTGTGGGTAAGCTTCAACCGCTACATCCATGGCTTTTTTGATGCGTGGTACAGACATGGTATGGGGTCCAACACCGAAGACTTCTTCCAGGTGTTCTTTGTGCATCATCATCCCTAGTAGTTCATATTTGTAATCATAGAGTCCGAAAAGAGCACCAATACCCACATCATCAATACCACCTTCCATAGCACGATCCATAGCGGTCAGATGGTATTCGTAATTGGATTTTGGTCCTTTTGGATGGTATTTTTTATAAGTGGGTCGATGATACGTTTCTTGAAATAGGATGTAAGTACCGATATCGGCTGCTTTGAGTCGCTTGTAATTTTCTACGGTTGTTGCAGCCACATTAACGTTGATACGTCTTATGGCCCCATTGTCACTTTTGGTCTTATAGATGACATCCATAGCGTGAAGCACGTAGTCCAAATCACAGTTGATGGGATCTTCCCCAGCTTCTAGTGCGATACGTTTGTGGCCCATAGCTTCGATTTTCAGGGCTTCCCTTGCAATTTCCTGATCGGTCAACTTACGTCTTGCTATGGTGTTGCTTTGTTTATAACCACAATAAGTGCAGCCATTGACGCAATAGTTAGAGATATACAAAGGTGCAAACATAACGATGCGATCACCGTAGATGGTGTTTTTTATGTGGTTGGCACAAGCGAACATCTCATTTAACAGTTCTTGGTCTTCAAACTGTAAGAGGGCAGCGACATCCTCTAGGCTCAAACCGACACAGGTTTTGGCTTTTTCTATGATGGCACGTATGTCTTCTTTACTATGTTTGTAACCCGCTTCTAATAATGTCCTTATTTTTTGGTCATCTATAAAATTCTGCATTTGTAATCCTCCATTTTATGTTATTTATTGTCTTTCTTTGATAGTGCGCTTTTGACGTTGACGCCTTTTAGGGCGCCGAGTTGGCCGGTTAGGCTTCCAATTTGATCGGTTGTCCCATCGACGACAACAGAAATAATACTGATCTTACGCCCATTGATATTGGGTAGTCCCATTCGACCGACGATGATCTGATTGTGGTCATGTAAGACTTGATTAATGCGATGTACATCACCGTCTTTTTCTATTACGATACCTACAACGCCAATTCGATTTTCTATCATGCTAATTCACCTCATCCCATATCATTTTTGCAAGTGGAAAGGGTTCCAGTGCTCTGTCAAGAATGCCGTGTACATAGGCAATCATAACGCCGTAATTGACAATTGGGACTTGAAGGGTTTCTACTGTTTCAAGCCGATGGGCCATGGCTTTTTTGTTGAGCATGCAGGCACCACAGTGGATAATCAAGGCATAATCTTTAGCAGAATCTGTAAAACTTACACCGGATACATAATCAAAATGCAATTGTTTACCGGTGAGTTGTTTGAGCCATCTCGGGATTTTGACACTACCGATATCGTCGGACTGTCTATGATGGGTACAGCCTTCTGAGATGAGCACTTTATCACCATCTTTTAGGGCTTCTATGGCTTTTGCACCTTTAACAAGTTGTAGGAGGTCACCCTTGTGTCTGGCAAAAAGAATGGAAAAAGAAGTCATGAGAATATCCTTTGGGGTATCGGCTGCAACCTTTAAAAAGGCCTGTGAGTCAGTGATGACCAGTTGGGGTTTGGTACCCAGTCGATCTAAAGTCTCTCTAAGTTCATGCTCTTTACAGACAATGGCTATGGCATCACTTTCTAGTATATCTCTTATGGTTTGTTGTTGGGGTAAGATGAGGCGTCCTTTGGGCGCGGCTTTATCTATAGGGGTGACCAAGACAACAAAGTCACCTGGATGAACCAAATCACCGACAATTCTGAAAGCATCTTCGTCAAGAGGCAGTGCTTGACTCATAGCTATTTTTAGTTCTTTGATCCCTTCTTTAGTTACGCTTGATACAGGATAGATAGGGATGCCTAAGTCTTTTGACAAGGCTTCTTGCCTAGAAACATCCAAGGCAGTAAGGTCCATTTTGTTAATCACACCGATTAAGGGAACTTTTTTATTATGAATGGTTTCAATAAGTTTTTTTTCAAATTCAAAAGAAGATTGGAGGCCGTCGATCACGAGAACGGCCAGGTCGGTTTTATTGAGCACCTCCAATGTTTTTTGTTTTCTCAAAGTACCAAGCCCAGTAGTGTCGTTAAGTCCGGCGGTATCAATGAGCATGACCGGTCCTAAGGGAAGAAGTTCCATTGCTTTATAAACAGGATCCGTTGTTGTACCCCTTACCTCGGAGACCAAAGCGATGTCTTGCTGGGTAACGGCATTGATTAGACTGGACTTGCCGGCATTGGTTTGCCCGAAAAAAGCAATATGTATGCGGTTGGATTGGGGTGTTTGATTAAGGCTCATACGATTCTCCTTATGACTTGCCGGGAATACCCGGTTTGGTCACTTGTCTAGGGTTTAGAATAAGATCTACTGTAGCTTCAGGCAATACTTGGTGTTTTATTAGATAATTTCTAAGGGTTATGTCTTCATCTTTTGCTGCTTGTGTTATGGTTGCGGTTTGTTCGTACCCAAGGTGATGGATTAAGGCGGCACTAAGAGCGGTAGATTTTTCCAAGTGATGCCTGCAGTTATCCTCATTAGCGGTTAAGGTCTGAATGCATAATTGGTCAAAGGCATCCACACTTCGTATAAGTAAGTCCAGTGATTCAATAAGAGCATCGGCAATTAAGGGTGTAAAGGCGTTAAGCTCTAATTGTCCCAAATAAGAAGCTTGTGTTATTACGGCATCGTTACCGATGACCTTTAGGCTTGCTTGGAGAACAGATTCACAGATGACGGGATTGACCTTGCCGGGCATAATAGATGAACCGGCTTGTAAGGGTTTCATGCTTATTTCGTCTAGTCCGCCGGTAGGACCGGAAGCCATTAATCTTAAGTCACTGCTTATTTTTATCAAATTTGTAGCACAGGCTTTTAGAAAACCGGAAACCTCTACAAAAACATCCATATTCTGGTAGGTGTCCATGAGAAGGTCACTGCGTGCAATGCCAAGACCGGTTAAGTCTCTAAGTAGGTCGGTTACCATATAAATATAAGGCATGGTTGCGTTAAGTCCGGTGCCAACCGCTGTACCACCGATGCCGACTTCACGAAGCCTTTCTTCAACTTTATATATGCGCCATCGGTCTCTTGAGATGGCTTTGGCATAGGCAGCAAATTCTTGGCCAAGGGTGATGGGTAAAGCATCCATGAGCTGAGTGCGTCCCAGTTTTAATACATAAGAAAATTCCTGTTCTTTTACTTGTAGATTTTCCTGTAAAGTCGCCAAATGGCCAGCAAGGATTCTGACTTTATAGATGGCAGTTATTCTTAAAGCGGTCGGGTATACATCATTGGTAGATTGGGATAGATTTACGTGGTCAATGGGGTGAATGATGTTGTAATCGCCCTTAGGATGACCCATCTGTTCTAGAGCAACATTTGCAATGACTTCATTCACATTCATGTTTGTGGAGGTGCCAGCACCGCCTTGTAAGGCGTCCGTCACAAGATGATCATCATAATCACCGGACATAATCTGGTCACAAGCAGCTATGATACTATTTGCAATCTTGGAATTAAGTGCCCCGGTTTGTTTGTTGGCCATGGCACAGGCTTTTTTTACAAGCACCAGATTACGCACTAAATCCATATGAACCGGGCGACCTGCCAGTGAAAAATTATGAAGAGCCCGTTTGGTATGTATGCCATAGTAGGCATCTGAATGAATAAACATGGAGCCTAACTGGTCTTTTTCTGTTCGAAAATCCATAATGACCTACTTTCAAAAAAATTAAGATTATAGAGTAAAAAAAGGTATAAGAAAACCCAACCCTGCTGTGTCATGGATACCCACTTCACATAGTGACTGGAAATACTTGAATTCCTTGCTCTTAGACGCATCCTTGAGTTTAGAAAATGAATTTACTATCATTGTAAAAGATTTCTAAGAGTTTGTCAATATTTTATCAATTCTTCAGGCGGATTTGTTTTTCTCATTTTTATAAAGCTTTTATAAGTTTTTATGAACTTATATAGAAGTACGTGTTAAAATAATAAAAAATAGGCTTAATTTTTAAGGAGGTGGCTTTGTGGCCAACAAAGAAAAAGATGGAGCAGAGCAACCGGTGAGAAAAAAACCAGAGATGCCTGTAACCAATCAGATTTTTATCAAAACGTTTATTAGAACCAATGGAAACAATACCAATACCACCGAGGAACAGCGCTTGAGGCTTAAAAAATATCTGTTATTTTTAAGACTGTTTCCATTTATTTTCTTACTTGTGACCACAGGGTTTTTCTATCTACTTTTTTTTCTATCAAGATATAATTTTCCTAGATTGATTCTGTCGGGGATTTTCATGGTTATTTTCATCCGAGAAGTCAGCACCTTAATTTTCTCTTTTAGGATGCGTAACAACATCTTACGTCCTTTAGAACACCTTCAACAGGCTGTAGATGAGGTGGCGGGTGGCAATTATGGCTATACAGTGGATGATACAGTTCCTACCATGATCAGTGGGCTTTTTCATTCTTTTAATAAAATGAGCGTACAATTAAAAGAAGGCCAAGCGGTCAAAGAAAAATATGAACAAAACCGTAAAGAGCTTATAGCCGGCATATCACATGACCTAAAAACACCCATCACATCTATTCTAGGTTATGTAGAAGGTATTAATGAAGGAGTTGCCAATACGGAAGAAAAAATGCAGACTTATATGGATATTATTTATAAAAATGCGCAGTATACCAACCAGCTTATTGATGACCTTTTTCTTTTTTCAAAGCTGGATATTAATCAAATGGAATATCATTTTGAACCTATTTCTGTTAAGGACTATTTTTTGGATATATGTGTTGAAAAGAAAATCGACTTGGAAGAACAAGGTGCAAAAGTGGTTTATGATATAGATATTGATGATGCATTTATTATGGCCATAGATTCAAAGTTGGTTCATAGAATTGTAACCAACTTAATAGGAAACGCAGTTAAGTATAATGACAAGCAAAATCTGAAATTACACATAGAAGTGAAGGCTTTAGAAGGTGAGAAGCATGGCATTATGGTACGTGTATCAGACAATGGGATTGGTATTGATGAAGCCCATATTCATCAGATTTTCGAGGTGTTTTACAGAGGTGATGATTCAAGAAGCAAGGATGTAGGTGGTACAGGACTGGGTCTTTCTATATCCAGACAATTAGTTGAAGCTCATGGCGGCAACATATGGGCAGAGAGCACACCCGGTAAGGGGACGACCATTCACTTCACACTGTTAGATCAACAAAAGGAGGTAAAGCATGGCTAAGATATTAATTATTGAAGATGATAAAAACATTGCAGGTCTTGAAAAGGATTATTTAGAAATGAACGGTTACGAGACAAAAATCGTGGCAGACGGATTAGAGGGTGTAAAGGAAGCCAGAACCAAAATGTATGACCTTATTATTATTGATGTGATGTTGCCTACAATCAATGGGTTTGATATATGTGCGATGATTCGTGATGAGTTAAGCATCCCAATGATTATTGTATCAGCACGAAATGATGATATTGATAAGATTAAAGGCTTGGGACTAGGTGCAGATGATTATATAACGAAGCCATTTAGCCCAAGTGAGCTTATAGCCAGAGTCAAAAATCAGTTGGCACGTTATGAAAGGTTCCTAAAAAGCAATGAAGATGGGGCTACCTTGGAGTATCACAACATCGTTCTTAATAAGGAAGCAAGAAAGGTGATTATTGGTGGAAAAGAGGTAGCGTTTACGGCAACAGAGTTTGATATGCTTCAGTTTTTTATGAAAAATCCGGATATCGTGCACAGCAAAACCATTCTATTTGACCGTATATGGGGTGAAGATGAGTATGGTGATATTGCAACTGTGGCGGTATATATACAGAAAATACGCAAGAAAATAGAGAAAAATCCATCCACACCAAAAATTATAGAGACAGTTTGGGGTGCTGGCTATAGGTTTAATAAGTTCTAATGCCTGTTGACAATCCATAATCATAATGTTATTTTTAATAAGGATGTTGAATTTTTATTCGACATCCTTATTCTTAGAATATGAGGTGTATTATGCAAATAGAGATGATAAAAGAGGCGGCTGACTTACTCGCAGATGTGATTAAGAAGACGCCTTTAATTTATAGCCAGGTATTTAGTGCTGAAAGCGGTAATGAAGTGTATTTAAAACCGGAAAACCTACAAATAACAGGTGCTTTCAAGATTCGCGGTGCCTATAATAAAGTTAGTCATCTGACAGAAGTGGAACGCTCATGTGGTATTGTAGCCGCATCGGCCGGTAATCATGCACAAGGTGTCGCTTTTGCAGCAAATAAACTAGGGGTGAAGGCAACCATCGTCATGCCCAGTCAGACGCCATTAATAAAAATAGAAGCAACCAGGGAATATGGTGCTGAAGTGGTGCTTTTTGGAGATTGTTATGACGATGCCCATGGGATGGCTATGGAAATTCATAATGATAAAGGCGCCACCATTGTACATCCTTTTGATGATCCTTATGTTATTGCAGGACAAGGGACGATAGGGCTTGAGATTATGAAAGACCTTGAAGATGTTGATATCGTTATCGTTCCGATTGGTGGCGGCGGTCTCATCAGTGGTATAGCCTGTGCCATTAAAGAAATCAATCCAAAGATACGCGTAATAGGGGTTGAACCCAAGGGCGCACAGACTTTGAATTATTCGATGCAAAACAACTGTGTTAGTGAACTGACTGCCGTATCTACCATAGCAGAAGGTGTAGCGGTTAAACGTCCGGGAGAATTAACATTTTCCATGGTTAAGAATTATGTGGATGAGATTGTTGTTGTTTCTGATGTTGATGTATTGGAAGCTTTTCTACTCATGGTGGAGAAAGAAAAGTTGATTGTAGAAAATGCAGGGGTTCTTTCTTTAGCGGCTTTAAAAAAGCTACCTTATAAAAATAAAAAAATAGTAAGTGTTATTAGTGGCGGTAATATTGATGTGGTAACCATTTCTGAAATGATTAACCGAGGATTAATCTCTAGAGGACGTTTGTTTTGTTTTTCGGTGGAGTTACATGACACCCCAGGTGAGTTGTTAAAGATTGCAAAAATACTGGCAGATCATAAAGCCAATGTTATTAAGCTTGAGCATAATCAGTTTAAGACCATTGACCGGTTTATGCATGTTCAATTGGAAATAACGCTAGAAACCAATGGCCATAAGCACGTTAAAGAAATCAAAAAAGCCCTTCGTGATGAAAACTATCATGTTACAGTAGTATATTAATCTGCGATCTTTTCTTCATAAAGGGATCAAGCTTGTGATAGAAATATACTCGAAAAGCCATCATATGCCTTAAAACTTATGGTCTTAACGTAAGATGGCTCTATTATTTTGGACATTATGGTTGTGACTCGATAAAAATGAATAATAGAATCATTAATCCTTCACAATATATTTTTTACATATTAAGGTAATTAAAAGAAAACTAAAAAAAATAACTATGTATTTTTAAGTAACACTCGAAAATAAGTCCAAAAATCAAGGTTTGAGCTTAAATTATACGTTGACGTTGTATAAATTCACCATTATAGCAAGATAAAGTGCAAAACCGCTTGAAAATGAAAGAAAAAGCGTGTATAATTTCATTATTGTGAAGTCATGGATTCTTTTTTAAGTGACCATGATAAAAATAGCTCAGAAGAGCAAAATAGAAAAGGGTGGAAAATTATATGAAAAAACTTTTATCATTAGCATTGGTTTTAGTCATCGTTCTTTCAACGTTCTTAACAGGATGTGCAGGCAATGATGCTGAACCAACAACACCAGATGCAACAGAAACTGAGACTGAGACAGAAGCTTCAGGTGAAGCTGTAAGACTTGGTCTTCTTGCACCAACAAGTGGCGCACTTGCACCATATGGACAAGCGGTTAAGAACTCAGTGGAACTTGCCATTCAAGAGATTAACGCAGCTGGCGGCGTAAATGGCGCTGATGTGGAATTGTTCTTCTATGACAACGAAGGTGACTCAACTAAGACCGTTAACCTATTTAACAAGTTGGTAGATGTTGATAAGATTGACGCTTTAATCGGCCCTGTTATCTCTACAACAACGCTTGCAGTGGCACCGATTGCCAATGAGCTAGGCATTCCTATGATCTCACCAACAGCAACTAACAAAGATGTAACACCAGGTCTTGATTACGTGTTTAGAGCATGCTATATTGACCCATACCAAGGTAGTGTAGTTGCAAAATTTGCAATGGAAAATCTTGAAGCAAAAACAGCAGCGGTATTTACCAATGTTGGTAGTGACTATTCAGATGGTTTAGCAAAAGCCTTTACTGAGACTTTTGAAGCAGGTGGTGGCACCATTACGGATGCAGAAGGTTATACAGATGCAGATAATGATTTCAGTGCAATCCTTACTAAAGTTAAGGCCAATGCACCGGATGTAATCTTTGTACCCGACTATTTTAATATGGTTGGTGTTGTAGCTTCTCAAGTACGTGAGCTAGGTATTGAATCAGTATTACTTGGTGGTGACGGTTGGGATGGTATCCAAAACGATTTCGCAGCCGAAGTAGAAGGTTATTTCTTTGCAAATCACTATTCAACAACAGATCCAGATCCAATTGTACAAGACTTTATCGCATCTTATGAAGCACAATTTGGTGAAACACCAAACGCACTAGGCGCACTTGCTTATGACGCAACCAATGTTATGTTAGCAGCTATTATAGCAGCGGGTAGTACAGATGCAGAAGCAGTATTAGTAGCATTAAAAGCAACAGATATGCCGGCGGTATGTGGTTATATTACATTTGATGAAAATGGTGACCCAATCAAAGACATATCCATTATAACTGTAAAAGATGGTAAGTTAGAGCTTGAGGCAAAAGTATCAGGCAACTAAGTTTTAAGTTGAATATTCAATAAACCAGTAAGATAATAAGGGGGTTATCCCCTTATTATTTTGCGTTACGGATGAATTCAACGGTTTAATGTACGAAACTG
Source organism: Petrocella sp. FN5 (assembly GCF_029210395.1). Taxonomy (GTDB): domain Bacteria; phylum Bacillota; class Clostridia; order Lachnospirales; family Vallitaleaceae; genus Petrocella. The sequence goes on from NZ_JARGDP010000006.1 coordinate 48,154, forward strand.
TTGGGTGCGTCCGCAAAAGCACTAATAAATAGGTTAAGGCGCCAAAACTATATAGTTGAACTTTCACATACAATATATAGTTATGAACGTATCAACGTAATCTATAGATTGTATGTGAACTAGAGAAACTTAGTTTTTTTATTAGCGACTTTGCGGCAGTACTCAAATCAACCTAGGAGGTGTGCTCATGGCACAATTTATACAACAAGTTATTAACGGTCTTAATGTGGGAAGTATATATGCCTTGATTGCTTTAGGCTATACCATGGTCTATGGTATTGTAAAGCTAATTAACTTTGCCCATGGCGACATATTAATGATCGGTGCTTACTTTGGTTTTTTCGCATTAGCAACGTTCAACGTACCTTTTGGTCTGGCCTTGGTCGTCTCTATGATTCTATGTGCCTTGGTTGGTATGACTATAGACAGATTGGCTTATAAGCCTCTTAGAAATGCCCCAAGAATATCGGCTCTTATTACCGCCCTTGGTATGAGTATGCTTTTGCAAAATCTATTCAGACTTCTTTTTGGTGCACAACCTAGAAGAATGCCGGCGGTCATTGCTTTAAAAAGAATTGAGATTGCACCGGGCATTGCTATTTCCAATCTTGCAATCATAACCATTCTATTATCTGTAGGACTTATGTTACTTTTGGAATTTATTGTCAAAAAAACAAAAACAGGAAAAGCCATGCGTGCTGTATCAGAAGACAAATCAGCAGCTAAGTTAATGGGTGTTAACGTAGATAAAACCATTTCTATAACCTTTGCAATCGGTTCCGCACTTGGCGCCGTTGGTGGCTTATTATATGCAATCAACTACTATCAAGTAGAGCCCTATATGGGTATGATGCCGGGCCTTAAGGCTTTTGTTGCAGCTGTATTAGGTGGCATCGGCGTTATACCGGGTGCGATGCTGGGTGGTTTTGTTATTGGGTTGATTGAGACCTTGACGAAGGGTTATGTATCGACCACATGGGCAGATGCTTTTGTGTTTGGTATCCTAATCATTGTGTTAATTTTTAAACCTGCAGGCATCCTTGGAAAAAATACGAGAGAGAAAGTGTAGGTAATCATCATGGATAAAAAAGTCGTTTCAGGTTATTTGAAGAATATAACAGCCATTATGGTTGTTTACGCTATTGTTTTTTACTTGATTCAAATAAAGGTTATTAATAATTATTATAACGGTATCCTTATTCTAGCCGGTATTTATATTATTGTTGCAGCCAGCTTAAATCTGGCAACAGGCTATTTGGGTCAGCTAGCCCTTGGTCATGCCGGCTTTATGGCTATTGGTGCATATACAGCAGCGCTATTTGCCATTGCGGTCGATTTACCAAAATATGTAGAATTGGTAGCCGGATTAATATTGGGTGGTCTGATGGCCGGAATTTTTGGTTTAATCATAGGTATTCCGGCTCTTAGGCTTCGCGGTGATTATCTAGGTATCGTCACCTTAGGGTTTGGTGAAATTATTCGTATCGCCTTGCTTAATCTGCCATTTACAGGTGGTGCTGCAGGCCTTAAAGGTATTCCAAGATACGTTAATTTCACGGAAATTTATTTTTTGGTGGTGGTGGTCATAGCGTTTTTATTCGCGTTTATACGTTCTAGACATGGTAGAGCCATCTTGTCCATCAAAGAGGATGAGATTGCAGCTGAGTCAGTAGGTATTCCCACCACATTCTATAAAGTGTATGGTTTTGTTGTTTCTGCATTTATTGCCGGTGTTGGTGGTGGTGCTTTAGGTTTTTATCAAAGAATACTGGATCCCAAAAAATTCAATTTTATGTTTTCTGTAGAATTTTTCATCATTGTTGTTTTAGGTGGTATGGGTAGTATAACCGGTACCATTATAGCGGCATTGGCCCTTGCATTCATTAATGAATTCTTATATTCTATCGATGAGCTTAGGTTGGTCTTTTACGCATTGACTTTAATCATACTTATGATTTTCAAACCAGATGGCCTACTTGGAAGAAAAGAATTTTCACTTATTAAGTTACTCAATCGATTCAGCAAAAAAACTAAAATAGAAAATGCGGACTAGGAGGTAATACCATGAGTTTATTAAAGACGGAACATATAGGTATGACTTTTGGAGGACTTAAAGCCGTATCTGATTTTAGTATAGAAATAAAGGAAAATGAACTGGTGGGCCTTATTGGACCCAATGGTGCCGGAAAAACAACTATTTTTAATATGTTGACCGGTGTTTACGCGCCTACAGAAGGTAAAGTATTACTTGGAGAAACAGTTGTTAACGGAAAAAAACCTTATCAGATTGTTAATCTAGGGCTTGGTAGAACCTTTCAGAATATTCGCTTATTTAAAGGATTGACAGTTCTTGATAATATTAAGATTGCTTTTCATAAGGATATGAGTTATACCACTTTATCAGCTGTTTTTAGAGGAAAAAAATTCTGGAAAGAAGAAAAAGAGATTGAAATAAAGGCAAGAGAACTCCTTGGACTTTTCAATATGGAAGCGGATGCGGGGGCATTATCAAGTAATCTGCCTTATGGTAAGCAAAGAAAGCTTGAGATTTGTCGAGCGCTTGCTACCAACCCAAAACTATTGTTATTGGATGAGCCGGCTGCGGGTATGAACCCACAAGAAACCAAGGAGCTGATGGAAACCATTGCCTTTATTCGAGAAAAGTTTAAAGTATCCATTCTTCTTATTGAACATGATATGAGCTTAGTTATGGGTATATGTGAGAGAATTGTCGTCATAGATTATGGCAGGATGATTGCTGCCGGTACACCGGCTGAGATTAAATCCAATGAGAAAGTTATTGGTGCTTATCTAGGTCAATAAAAGGAAGGTGACAAAATGTTAAAAGTAGAAAATCTGAATGTATACTATGGTGCGATTCACGCTCTTAAGGGTTTGTCCTTTGAAGTTAACAAAGGTGAGATTGTTACATTAATTGGTGCCAATGGAGCCGGAAAAACAACGACGTTACATACAGTTTCGGGACTTCTAAAGCCTACTGAAGGTAGTATCAGTCTTATGGATAAGACGATTACCGGCGTTGAAGCCCATAAGATTCTAGGTATGGGTATGGCACAAGTGCCGGAAGGTCGACGTGTTTTTGCAAAAATGACCGTTCAGGAAAATCTTGAGATGGGTGCATTTTTAAGAACAGACAAAGCTGAGATTGAAGAAAGTTATGAGAACATCTATAGGAAATTCCCAAGACTTAAAGAACGTCGTAAACAGCTTGCAGGTACCATGTCAGGTGGCGAACAACAGATGTTGGCTATGGGACGTGCTTTAATGAGTAAGCCGGATATCTTACTTATGGATGAACCATCCATGGGGCTTGCGCCCATATTGGTGAAAGAGATTTTTGACACCATTGTAGAAGTTAATAAACAAGGTGTTACAGTTTTGTTGGTTGAGCAAAATGCTCATATGGCTTTGTCCATCGCAGATAGGGCTTATGTTCTTGAAACCGGTAAAATTGTTCTTGAAGGTAACGCAAAAGAACTGCTGGACCATGAGGATGTAAAAAAAGCATATCTTGGATAGTAGACAGATAGTATATTTTGAATTCTAATGGTTTTTTAATGGTAATACCTACCTAGTCAGCTATAATATAGATAGATGGTTAAAAGGTCAAAACCATATAGTTTTGATATCTTAATCATAGATAATTAACTCAACTTTCCCTGAGGCGATCCAAATTTCAGCTACCTAGTTGGCCGGAAGCCGCAAAGAGATCCTACAGTGGGAATTGAGCAATGTATGAGTTGATATTGGAGGAAATGCTATGAATAAGAGAACGGTAATTGGTATCCTGATTCTTTCCGTAGGTTTACTGGCTTTGGCAGGAAGCCTTGGCTATGTTAAAATAGATGGTCTTGTTAGGACATTTTGGCCTATTTTGCTTATTGCAATTGGATTGATTAATCTGGTAGAACAACCCAAAAACTTTGTATTTAGTGGTATTATGGCTATTGTAGGAACCATATTTTTACTTAGAAATCTTGGGTTTGAGTACTTTGAACATTTACGGTTTTGGGATTTGATATGGCCGCTTGTCATTATATTGTTGGGCCTATGGATTCTGACTTCAAAAGGACCTAGAGGTATGTTTGGAAGAAACCAAGTAAGTGAGGATATGGTGGAAAATGTTGTACTATTTTCCGGTGCGGAGACCATCAATCTATCCCAGAATTTTAAAGGCGGTAATATTTTTGCCATGTTCGGTGGTGTTGATCTCGACCTTCGAGGTGCTAAGATTATTGAAGTACCTGCAAAAATGGATATTTTCGTTGCTTTTGGTGGCGTGGATATTAAAGTCCCTGAAGAATGGAAAGTTATGGTTACAGGCATACCTTTATTTGGAGGGTGGGGAAATAAGACGAGACTGTCTAAGGATCCGAACAGAGAGATTGATTTGGTTATTAATGGTTTTGCCTTATTTGGTGGATTCGACATTAAGAATTAGAGGCCCGATGAAAACCCTTCCACAGCCCGTATGACTGCCTTAAATTAAAAACGAGCTTTACTGTTGACTAAAGTCTTACAGTAAAGCTCGTTTTTATATTTAATGCAAATAGTTACTCATTTAGGTTTTGGCGGACACTGAGTATCTCGTATCCGGATGCTTCGAGGGCTTTGATTAGTGTCTCGGTTTCTGTTGAAGCAAGACGGATAATGATTTCTCCAGCATCATCACTGCCGATGTGATCGTAATTGGCTACATGAGCGATATTAATGTTGAAGTCTTTTATTATACCGGTGATATCTGCTAATATACCGGTCTCATCTTTTGCTTTGATGGAGACCCGAGTGCCAATTTCACCGACGCCGGTTAACTCGAGATAGGATTTAAGTATATCGGTGCGGGTTATAATACCTACCAATTTTTTTCCTTCTGTAATAGGAAGGGAATCAACACCACTGTTTATTAAAAGTTGTGCCGCATCCTCCATGAGCATGTCCGGTGTGCCGGTAGGCATATCTTTAATCATGATGTCTTTGACTTTGGTTTTGCTGAGTAAATAATTAAGTTCATACATACTAAGTGTTGTGGCTTTTGAAGGACTTACTTCTGAAAGAAGCTGCTCGGTGACACAACCAACAAGTTGACCGTTATCAATAACCGGCAATTGTTTGCATCCTTTTTCAATCATCAGTTGAAAAGCTAAATCGATTGAAGCATCCTTGAAAACAGTTACAACATCAGTAGTCATTTGGTTTTTTACATACATAAAAACACCTCCAGTGAATGATTTATTACTTAGACTTATTATATCATATAATGGGCTTGAAAGCACCAGTTGCTCTGTAGAACCTATGTCTGGGGAATGCTCCAAAGCGGAAAAATCCTTGTCTCTTTGTAATAGTAGAACGTTTCTTGAGTAGTAAAAAAATACAAAAGAGTTATAAAATTATTGTCTTCATGGGGTTGAACTTGTTTTTTATGAAGAAATAGTTTATAATAGCTTATGTTATATGATAATAAAAATCATTAAAATAGATATAAAGGAGGTAAGTCATGGCTCAAATTACAAGAGATATGATTATTGGCGATATTATTCGTGTTGATCAAGGTGTCATTCCTATTCTTATGGAAGCAGGTATGCACTGTGTTGGATGCCCATCTTCACAAGGTGAATCCCTTGAAGAAGCATGTATGGTTCATGGTATGGATGTCGATATATTGACAGATAACATTAACACATACTTAAAAAGCCTATAATTAAAAAACATAGAAAAAGCTGTCATGTATATGACAGCTTTTTTGCGTAAAATATTATTTATAGATTGCTTAAGACGTTGATTGCTTGTGTTTTAATAACGATGTCATAATGCTCATCATAAAAATCCAGTTTTGATTTTCTACAATGTATGGCCTCACCATACTCTGATAAGATACCTCGGATAACTTTACAATCCGATTTATGTAGACCTTCTGACTGCATACTGAAGATATATTTTTGTGGTGAATCGGTTTTGTAAACGCGGCTTTGATCAAAAGGATACTTAAGTAAAAATCTGCTTGCAGTTGTTAAATCATCCAATGTGTCAAATCCATATACAAAAAATGCAGCTATTTTCTCATCTTCTATGGAAGGTTCTTTATGATGTTCTTCAGGATGTACCACTTCGTGGGCGGTTTGTTCAGTAGGTTCTTCTTTTTTCTTAAAGGTACGAGCGCTTGGAATGGACAATCCTGAATATTTATCGTCTAATTCATCTGGGTTATCGACTTTTGTAATAATCAACATAATGCCTTCGGATGATAGAGGGACCGCTTCGATCATCAGGGGTGTGGTACCTGACTCGAAGCCAAACTCAAAGGAAGCTTTTTGCATCATGTCTTTGAAGAGTTCCTGAGCTTTTTCCGAACCATATGCGAGTTCGTTGACATTAATGTGTCTGTTTAAGAGTTCTTCCTTATCGAGTACACATTTTATTTGATTGCTACTTATTTTTTCAATTCTCATATCATCACTTCCTTCTCGAAGGCAACAAATTCGGGTCAGTTACATTCACTACATAGAAAGCAATTCAGCATCTTATACTTATATTATACGATAAAAGTATAGAAAAAGCAAAGCCGAATGTTTTCTTCAAAAACTCAAAAAATGTTCGAAAACAGTTGATTTATGCCTATAAATCTGATACTATTTGTTAGGGTTGCTTTTGGCAGCTAACTTGCTGTGTAGTTGTGGTATAATTATTATCGGACATAAGGACTATGATGGCAAGAGAAATATTAAGGATTCATTGAAAATTAACACTTTAGTCATCTTATAGATATAAATACTAATATGGTTAAAGGGCTAAAACGAAGTTTTACTAAATTCACATACAATATATAGTTTTGACATCCTAACCATTAATATAAATGTATTAAGGATATATTGTTTGAACAAAATAAATGTGATTGAGGAACGAAAGGGGCTGTTGACATGTCTGCAAAAATAATTATCGGCGCTCAATGGGGCGACGAAGGTAAGGCCAAAATAATCGACATATTATCAGAAGAGGCTGAGGTGGTCGTACGTTCACAAGGTGGAAACAATGCCGGTCATACTGTCGTTGTTGGAGACGAAGTCTATAAGTTCCATCTCATACCTTCAGGAATACTATATAGTGGCACAAAATGTATTGTGGCCAATGGTGTGGTTATAGACCCGGAAGGTATTTTGGAAGAAATTGACCATATTCATGAAAAGGGCATCTCAACAGATCAATTAAGCATCAGCGATCGTGCACATCTGGTTATGCCTTATCATAAGATTTTAGATGGCATAAAAGAAGATCATAGAGGTGAAGGTGACATTGGTACAACCAAAAAAGGCATTGGACCATGTTATATGGATAAAGCGGAACGTTCAGGCATAAGAGTTTGTGATTTATATAATGAAGAGGTTTTTAAAAATAGAGTCCGAGAGAATGTTTTAATCAAGAATAAAATCATCAAATATGTCTACAATCAAGAAATTCAGCTGGATGCTGAAGAAATTATTGAGACATACTTGAATTATGCAAAAAAGTTGAAAAAATATGTAAAGGATACAACCGTTGAAGTATTTGAAGCGCTGAGTAAGCAACAGAAAGTCTTGTTTGAAGGTGCTCAAGGTACATTGTTAGACATTGATCTTGGCACTTACCCTTATGTTACATCGTCACATCCTGTAACGGGTGGTGTTTGTGTGGGGTCGGGTATTGGACCCACTGCTATTGATGAATGTATCGGGGTCATGAAAGGTTACATCACCCGAGTCGGGAAAGGCCCGTTTCCAACAGAATTATTTGATACTGTTGGAGATAAGATTAGGGATGTTGGCCATGAATATGGAACAACAACAGGTCGACCTAGAAGAGTGGGTTGGTTTGATGCGGTCATCGGAAAATTTGCTGTTAGAACGAGTGGTTTAACCAGCATAGCCCTTAACAAGATTGATGTTATGGCCAATATTGATACCGTAAAAATCTGTGTAGCATATAAAAAAGGTGATGAAGTTGTGAATGAGTTTCCAGCAAGCCTTGAAGATTTGGCTCTGTGTGAACCAATCTATGAAGAGCTACCCGGTTGGGGTTCAATCGATCACATTAGAAAGTATGAAGATTTGCCTAAAGAGGCAAAAACGTATATTCAAAGATGTGAAGAACTATGTGGTGCCAAAATCACCATGGTTGGCGTGGGTCCGGATCGTGAGCAAAACATATATATTAACTAGTGATGAGGCTGCCTATAGGCAGCCTTGTTTGTTATTGCACTCCAAACACAACTGACGTATAATGGAATCATGATTAAGGGGATAATTTTATATCCTTTGCCCCTCTAATCATAGCAGAATATGTAAGAATGAAAGAGGTATAAGATGCTGTTTATCATAGGTCTTGGTAACCCTGGAACAAAATTTAACGGAACCCGTCACAATATTGGGTTTGAAGTGATAGAAAGACTTGCTTATGACTACCATATCAAATTAGATCGAAAAAAACATAAGGCATTCGTAGGTCAAGGCGTCATCAAAGGTGAAAAAGTTATATTAATGAAACCCCAAACATATATGAACTTAAGTGGTGAAGCTATTGCCGATGTTCTTGGCTTTTATAAGGAAACACCGGATAAAATCATCGTCGTTTATGATGATACCAGTTTGGATGTGGGTAAGCTTAGAATCAGGGAAAGAGGTAGCGCCGGCGGTCATAATGGCATCAAAAATATCATAGCCCATATGAAAACTCAAGAGTTTATTAGGATTAAAGTGGGCGTAGGTGAAAAACCGCCTGGATGGGATTTGGCGGATTATGTCCTCTCTAGGTTTGATGACTTGGAAATCAAAACGATACAAGCTGCTATAAAGATGTCAGCAGATGCAGTTGCTATGATTTTGGATGTGGGTGTGGAGAAAGCCATGAACCATTTTAACAATAAGAAAGCAGGTGAAAGTCATTGAAAAAACATATTGGAACCTTACTGATTATTGTTGGTATTGTAATTATTACAGTACCACTTGTGGGACGATACATAGCAACCCAAAGACAAGAAGCCTTGTTGGCAGATTTTCTTGAGCAAAGCATAATGATAGAAGATACAGATAGTTATGATGACCTAAGTGCATCTTTAGAATGGGGCGTTCAAGAAGAAAATCAAGAGGATTTATCAGAGGCTCTTGAAGTCCCAGGTGTATCATCTATAGATGATGAAGGTTTGGTAGAGGATGATTTGGAAGGAAACCTTGAAGAAACGGTTATAATCAAACAGAGACCGAAAGCTGTTGCCATACTTGAAATTGATAAAATAGGTATTAAACTACCGGTTGCAGAAGGTGTGGATTTAGCCACCTTGAAATTCGCAGTAGGGCATATGCCGGAAACGGCTGCTCTTGGAAGTATTGGAAATGCTGTTGTGGCAGGGCATAGAAGTCACAGCTTCGGTACTTATTTTAACCGTTTGAATGAGGTGGAGATTGGCGATACCATAAAAGTGACAACAGGCGGTCAAACATATATCTATGAAGTATATGAAACACGCATTGTTGAGCCGGATGATCTTTCTGTATTAAGAGGCAGTAGTAATCACAAAGTTATTACGCTAATTACTTGCCACCCTCTGTACACTTCGACACATCGTTTGATTGTCCATGGTGTTATAAAATGACAAATAATAGAAGGCATAATAGGTCTAAAGGACTATAAGGATAGGCAATAAGTTACAAGTTAGAGACAAACATTGCATTCTATAGACCTATTATGCTATAATGTATACAAGATAATACAGCTTATAATTTTGGTGCTTTTCACCGATAATAGCAAACCATTCGAAAGGATGGGACGCAAAGCCAAGGGCCTTCTGCAGTGCAGGTGGTAGCCGGTTGCCGAAAGGGAAGTTTTTTTGTACCCTAAAGGATAAATATTTCTGGTGATACAACACTTCAAGATAAGCTTTCAACGATACCGCAAACCATTCGAAAGGGTGGGACGCAAAGCCAAGGACCTTCTGCAATGCAGGTGGTAGCCGGTTACCGAAAGGAGAGTTTCAAATGAAGAAGGTTGTATTTTTAATTTTTTCAGTGATCTTTCTCTTTCTCATATCTGAAACGACGACTTGGGCATCATCGACAATAGATGTAGATTCAAGTCAAGTTAATGAAGGTATAGTAAGGGTTAAATTTAATACAGGTACAACAAAAAAGGTGAAGTTGCTTATATCTAAAGGTGATCAAAGAGTTCAATACAATCTGTCAAACAGTGAGGCATATATCGGATTTCCTTTGCAACTTGGAGATGGCACTTATACTGTTGGTATTTATGAGAATACAACGGATAGCAAGTATAGAGCGGTTCATACAAAAAGTTTTAATGTGACCATAACAGACGTTAAAAAGGTCTATTTAAATAGTGTTCAAGAAATCAGTTGGCGTCAAGACAGTCAAGCTGTATTGCTTGCCCAAAGACTTCTGCAGGAAGCAACTTTTAGAAAGCAACAAAGTCATAAAAATATGGCGGTTCAATTAACGGAACGAGAAAAAGTAAACGTTCTATATAATTATGTCGTTAACAATATTTCTTATGACTATAATAAAATAAAAACCTTGAACTATGATTATTTACCCAATATTGATCAGACGATTCTTGACAAATCCGGTATATGTTATGATTATTCTGCTTTGCTTGGGGCTATGTTGAGAAGTCAAGGTATACCAACAAAAATGGCCAAAGGTTATACGACATGGACAAGCGTTTATCATGCTTGGAATGAAGTGTACTTGGCAAGTGAAAACCGTTGGGTTGTCGTTGACTCTACTTATGATGCTTATATGAAGAGAAACAATCAGCTCTACGCTTTTGAAAAAGATACCAATGTGTATCAAAAAGTGAAAGAACTCTAGAGCCAAAGTGATAAATGGCGGCAATAGATTCTGATAAAAATTTTTGGCCCTAGCCTCTTAGTCAATCCCTCATGAACTAAGAGGCAATTTTTTGTTCTTTTTTCGTCTACCAAGACCGACCACTTGCAAACTTGTCATAACTGTTTTTATCAAGTATAATAAAGTGGTTAAAGGGTCAAAACTAAGTTTCACTAAATTCACATACAATATATAGATTATGTTGCACATTCTTAACGATATATTGTATATGAAAGTTCAACTAAATATAGGAAAATTCATGATGTCTTAGCCGCCAGGTTAAGGCCTTTTGTGCGGTTTTTGGAAAGATAGGTTATGTATGAATATATTAAATCAGCCTTTGGAAAAGCTGGAAGCTTTTCATATAGCAAAAAATAAACTGAAATATAAAGAAACGCCCATGGCTATTTATGGCGCGATTGACTCTCAAAAGTGTCATTTGGTTTCAGCCTTGTCTGACCATCCTCAGAAGTTGATTATTACGTATAATGATGTTAGAGCAAGAGAAATCTATGAAGATATGATGTTCTTCCAGGAAAAAGTCTATATCTACCCATCCAAAGACATTATTTTTTATAGTGCAGATGTGCATAGTAATGATATCGTTAAAGAACGGATGCGTCTTTTTAGGCAATTAATAGAACATCAAGAAGCTGTAGTTATTATGTCGGTAGACGCATTGGTAGATCGCCTTATGCCATTGACGAGAATCGCAGAGAGTGTCATTTACTGTAAACAAGGGGAAGTCCTTGAGATGACTGGTCTTGGCAAGCGCTTAATATATATGGGTTATAAAAGGACGGATCAAGTAGAAAGTCGAGGGCAATTCACCATTCGTGGTGGTATTATTGATATTTTTCCATTAACGGAATCTGAAATGGTTCGTATAGAACTATGGGGTGACGAGATTGACTCTATAAGACAGGTCAATATGGAAACTCAAAGATCAACAGTTGCTTTAGAAGAAGTAGCCATTTATCCGGCTAGAGAAGTTGTGGTATCGGATGCTTCAATAAAAAAAGCTGAAAAAGCCGTTCAAAAAGATTATGAAAAGACTAAAAAGTTCTTTTTAAAAGGCGATCCCCAGTATTTAGAAAGATTGGAACGCTGTGTGGATGATTTGGTTCAAAAAATAAAGGGTGAAGGTAATTTCAATGGCATAGAAGGCAATTTACATTATTATGAAGATGAGGTAGCCTCTATTTTTGATTATTTTCAAGATCCTGTCATATATTTAGATGAGCCACAAAGGATTAAAGAAAGACTGACCAATCTTTTTTCGGAATTTAATGAAAGTATGCGTAGTCGTTATGAAAAAGGCTATTTATTAAAAGGGCAGGTGGATGTTCTATTTAAAGAAGGTCAAATTGTCAAAAAAATCGAAAAAAATGCTGTAATAAGTTTAAGTACATTAAATCATAAAGATGCCTTTGTGCATAATACTTCGAAAATAGAGATGTTGGTGCGTTCAGTCAATCCTTATCATGGAAGCTTTGAACTTATGATTAAAGATATTAGAGGCTGGGTAGAGAACCAATATGAGATTTTATTACTTTGTGCTTCAAAAACAAGAGCCGGCCATATGGTTGAGTTGCTGAATGACCAAGGCATTAGAGCTTATACTCTTTATAACGCCGAAATGGGTCTTACACGTGGTTCGGTTGCAGTGTCTTATGGTTCTATGCATAAAGGGTTTGAATACCCACATATTCAGCTTGTGGTACTTACAGAAACAGAGCTTGTAGGGAAAAAACAACATAAGCGTCAAAAAAAATTCAAGGACGGGAAGAAGCTAAGTCATTTTAATGAGTTAAAGCAAGGGGACTATGTGGTTCATGAGAATCATGGTGTGGGTGTTTTTAAAGGCATTGAAAAGATAGAAGTGGAGGGCATCGGAAAAGATTTTATTAAGATTTCTTATAAAGATGATGGCAATCTATATATTGCCACAACACAGTTGGATGCCATTCAGAAATACATAGGCGCAGAAGGTAAAAAACCTAAGTTGAACAAACTTGGAACCGGTGAATGGAAAGCGACAAAAGAACGGGTCAAAGGTGCTGTCGAAGAGATTGCAAAGGATCTTGTTGCTTTATATGCAAAAAGAGAAATGGCAAAAGGCTATCGGTATGAGAAGGATACGGTATGGCAAAATGAGTTTGAAGAGATGTTTCCATACGAAGAAACAGAAGACCAACTCACAGCCATTGAAGATACTAAAAGGGATATGGAGAGTTCAAGAATCATGGATCGTCTCATTTGTGGCGATGTAGGTTATGGAAAAACCGAGGTCGCTATTAGAGCTGCTTTTAAAGCCATTCAAGAAAACAAACAAGTTGCCTATTTGGTGCCCACCACTATTTTGGCACAGCAGCAGTATAATAATTTTGTTCAAAGAATGAAAGATTTTCCGGTAAAAGTTGAAATGCTATCTAGGTTCAGGACCGCTAAAGAACAGAAGAAGATTCTTGAGGGTTTGAGAAGAGGCTTAATCGATGTGGTTATTGGAACCCATCGCCTTGTATCCAAGGATGTTGTGTTCAAAGATCTAGGTTTATTAATTGTTGATGAGGAACAACGTTTTGGTGTTAAACACAAAGAAGCTATAAAATCAATGAAGGAAACTGTGGATGTATTAACCTTAACAGCTACACCAATACCTAGAACCCTCCACATGAGTTTGATCGGTATTAGGGATATGAGTGTACTTGAAGACCCACCAGAAGAACGTCATCCTATCCAGACATATGTTTTGGAACACAATGATGCACTTATTAAGGATGCGATATACAGAGAACTGGCAAGAGGTGGACAAGTGTACTATGTCTATAATCGGGTTAAAGAGATTGATGAAGTTGCTAATCAGATTGCCAAGGAAGTTCCAGAAGCCAGTGTGGCTTATGCCCATGGTCAAATGAGTGAAAGAGAACTTGAAAACATCATGTTTGATTTTATAAATGGCAATATTGATGTTTTGGTGGCCACGACCATCATTGAAACCGGACTTGATATATCAAATGTCAATACAATGATTATACATAATGCAGATCGCATGGGACTATCTCAGCTTTATCAGCTTAGGGGCAGGGTCGGTCGGTCTAATCGAGTTGCTTATGCCTATCTTATGTACAAACGAGACAAAGTGCTTAAGGAAATAGCGGAAAAAAGGTTGGAAGCAATACGGGAGTTTACTGAATTTGGTGCTGGATTTAAGATTGCCATGCGTGACTTGGAGATACGAGGCGCAGGCAATTTACTTGGTGCAAAGCAACATGGTCATATGGATGCTGTAGGTTATGACCTGTATTGTAAGCTCTTGGAGAAAGAAGTTCGAAAACTAAAAAATGATTTTGACACAGAAGAAAGCTTTGAAACGCTTATAGATATTAATGTGGACGCCTATATACCCATAACTTATATCAATGATGAAGTAAGAAAAATTGAGGCCTATAAGAAGATTGCTACCATAGAATCAGAAGCAGATTATCTAGATATTCAAGATGAACTACTAGACCGTTTTGGAGAATTACCTAAACCCGTTATAAATTTACTTGAGATTGGCTATATTAAGGGCTTGGCTCATGATATTGGAATTACAGCAATCTTAGAAAAAGAAGAAAAATATATATTTGAGATAAAAAAAGATGCAAAAATTGACCCATCAGGCATACCTGAATTGATTAAGTCTTATGGACATTCATTGAAATTTGCCATTGCCGATCAACCCTATTTTGCCCTTGAGATGCCTGGGAATGGTAAAAAGGAAGTTTTCAGACATATTAAGACTTTGTTACAGTCTCTAAAGGGTTTGAAGGTTTAAGTATTGTAGCATATAATGAGTATGAAGAACTATATAGGTAGGGCTAATGTGTTAATAATCTAGAACTGAACTTTTTGCTTAGCCCTTATAGGAATAATGAATTTTAGAAATGGAGCTGTTTGGCATTGGTTTTAGTTAAAAAAATAATACCGTCTTTGGTTTGTCTGTTAATTGCGATCACAGTTGTGATGGGTTGCAGCACGAGTAAAACGAATCCAGACACTTGGCTTAGGATAGGTAATGCGGAAGTTGAAGAGGCAGAAGTAATGGTCTATTTGTTTCAGACTTATAATGATTTTTTGGCTTTTGGCGGGGAAGATGTATGGGAAATCAAGGATTTTAGCGGTGGGAAATCAGCCAATGAAGTGGCTAAGCAAGGCGCTCTTGACAACCTTATTAAAGTGAAAGTCTTAAATCAAAAAGCAGATGAACAAGGGATCACGCTAACGGAAAGTGAAGTTGATATCTTGGAACAGGAAGCAAAAAGGTATTATGATAGTTTATCCGGAAGTTTTATAGAAAAATATGAGATTTCTTTGGAGACTGTCTATGATGTCATCGGTGATAATTATAGGGCCAGAAGCTTAGAAAATCAAACCATTGAGAGTTATGAACTAGATTCAGGACAAGTTGAGGACAAAGTCAGAGAAAACGTTGAATATGTTAAGCTAAAAGATGAAAGTGCGATAGATATTCTAACCTCTTATTATGTTCAGCATATTGTGGTCTATACTCATGAGAAGAATAGTGATGATGTATGGATGGCTTTAGATGTAGAGAAAGTGATACAAGCCCGTAGTAAGATTGAGGCCGCTTATGAAGCTGTTCATAGCGGTGTAGCTTTTGAAGAAGTCTTAAGAGAATATTCAGAAGACCCAATAAGTGCCGCCGATGATTTGGGTATTATGTTATCCAACTTTCAATTGCCGAAAGATTTTATAGTTCATCTTCAAGAGATTAATCCGGGCGAGATGACGCCTATTATAGAAGGTGAGTATGGTTTTCATATCTTCAAGTTGCTATTTGTGGAAACACCGGATAAAGAAACCGTTGGAGAGTATAATGCTCAGTTTGAGTTATGGGAAAAGTCACTTTATGAAGAAGCACGGGCGAAGTTATACAAAGAAGCTTTTGACAACATTTATAGCAGATGGCTTCAAGGTGTATCCATTGAACTGGGCCCTAAATGGTTGGAACTTGACCTTCTAAATGCCGTTGAGAATGAATAAGTGGGTTTATAACATGATTCAAGTATGTGTATGAGATAGGCTGGTGGAAGGGGAAAATATGACGAAGATTGAGAAAAATGGGGAGACATATACCTTTGAGGATTTGCTTCAAGTCATGTCTATATTAAGAAGTGAAGAAGGTTGTCCATGGGATAGAGAACAAGACCATGCATCCATAAAAAACGCTGTTATTGAAGAGGCCTATGAACTTGTAGAAGCCATTAATAAGAATGATCTCACCAACATAAAAGAAGAACTTGGAGACTTGCTATTACAAGTTGTTTTTCATAGTCAAATAGGTAAAGAGACAGCTACGTTTACTATTGAAGAAGTGGTAGATGGTATAGTTGAAAAACTGATACGACGGCATCCCCATGTTTTTGATACCATACAGGTTGCAAATAGCGAGGCAGTATTAGATCAGTGGGATCAGATTAAACTGGATGAAAAATCCATTACAACGATTACAGAAGACCTAAGGCAAGTACCAAAAGTATTACCGGCATTAATTAAGACAACAAAGATCCAAAAGAAAGTGGGCAAAATCGGGTTTGATTTTCCGGATATTTATGCTGCATTTGATAAACTGACTGAAGAGGCACAGGAATTGATGGAAGCGCATGAAAAGAAGGATTCGAAGGCAATTGAAGAGGAATTAGGGGATTTATTGTTCTCGGTGGTAAATATTTCAAGAATTTTGGGATTAAATCCTGAAAATGCCTTGACAAATGCCTTGGAAAAGTTTATAAATAGATTTGAGGGCATTGAGAACCTTGCTATATCAAGAGGACAGGACCTCAGCCAAATGGATTTATCACAAATGGATGCACTTTGGAGTGAAGTTAAAAAAGACGAATAGTCGCATAGCGATTATTATATAGCCAAATCATATGGCGCAAAGTAATTTAATAATTCATTAAAAATGTAGAGGAGGAGTTATTTATGAACAAATCTGAATTAGTAGCCGCAATGGCAGAAAAAACTGAGTTAAGCAAGAAAGATGCTGAAAAAGCATTAAAGGCATTGGTGGATGTAATCACTGAAGAGTTAGCAAAAGGTGAGAAAATTCAATTAGTTGGGTTTGGTACATTTGATATTGCAGAAAGAGCTGCAAGAGAAGGTAGAAATCCTCAAACTGGCGATGCAATGAAGATTCCAGCATCAAAAGCACCAAGATTCAAAGCTGGAAAAGCACTAAAAGACGCAGTAAACGTATAATATCATCTAAATAGTAAAATGCTGAAAATCTACACGATCGGTGTAGATTTTTTGTAATATAGGATTAAAGTTCACCATGTTCCTAATATTACAAAATCCCTTGAGTATCAAGATGTATATGGATATAATGAGGAGTGAAGATAAGTCATGAGATTGGATAAATACTTAAAAGTATCAAGAATTATTAAAAGAAGAACAGTTGCCAATGAAGCCTGTGACGCAGGTCGAGTTATGATTAATGATAAAGTTGCCAAAGCTTCTACTCAAGTCAATGAAGGTGACGTTATCAAAATCACCTTTGGTAACAAGATTGTTAAGGCAAAGATTCTAGATGTTAAAGAGACCAGTAAGAAAGATGAAGCCAAAGAAATGTTCGAATACCTGAGTGATTAGCCATGTGCCTAGAAGGGTGATTGCATGAAGCGAAAAAAAGAAAGCAAAAAAAAGGCGATGATTTTTATCATTTTTGTACTGATGCTTCTTGTTGGTGTTGGAATTGTCCAAATATCAAGAGCTTATACAGACAATAAGGAAAGAGAAGCCGAAGTGGTTGTTCTGACAGAAATGATCAAAGAGGAAAAACTCAAACAACTGGAGCTGCTTAAGATTAAAGAAGAAATGAAAACCAGAGCCTTTATAGAAAAAACAGCAAGAAGCAAGTTTGGGTTAATTTATCCTGATGAGACATTAATTGATATAGCAGAAAAAGAATGATAGATAAAGGTTGTCCTTTGGATGACCTTTTCTATCATTCTGTAGGTGAAAGTGATGAAATTTAGCTTGACACTTTAGCCACCCTTTAATAATTAAAAAAAGTGAGCGATGACATGGAAAAATTTATAAAATTTATAGAAGCATATGATTTAATAGGTAAAGCAAGGAAGATTTATGTTGCTTTATCAGGTGGTGCGGACTCCATGGCGTTACTTGATTTGTTTATAACATATCAAAATACCTTAAGTTTAGAAGTTGAAGCAATCCATATACATCATGGCTTAAGAAAGGCGTCAGACATGGAAGCTGAACATGTTATGGCTCATTGTGAGCGTTTAGGCATACCTTGTCGGACCTTTTATGTAGATGTTATGGCTTTGGCAGCTTGTGGCAAATCCGTTGAAGAAGCAGCCAGAGATTTAAGGTATGAGATTTTTGATAAGATTATTAAAGAAGAAGGTGGGCAAGTAGCCTTAGCCCACCACCTGGATGACCAGGCAGAAACGGTATTGATGAATCTTTTTAGAGGTAGTGCCCTTAAAGGACTAGGTGGTATGCAACCTATGAGAGATCAATACATAAGACCATTGCTGGATGTGACCAAAGAAGAAATCATGACATATTGTCGACTAAAATCCATACCTTTTGAAGTAGACGAAAGTAACAATGATACCAAGTACACACGTAACAAATTACGTTTACAGATTATGCCGATGTTAATGAAAGAGATACAACCAAAGTTAGTCGAACATATATGTGCAACAGCTTCATTAGTAAGAGATGATGATCGGTATCTAGAGGGTTTGGCTGAGGCGGCTTATGATAAGGCAGTGATTCATCAGTCAAAAGAGAGAATAAAATGGCAAAGAACGGTTCTTTGTGAGTTGGATTTGGTGCTCTTAAGACGGGTAATGCGTCAAGGCCTGGCTTACCTTGAGGGTGGTCTTAGGAATGTGAGTATGCAACATACTGAGGAAATGATTGCCCTAGTAAGATCAGGGAAAACAGGTAAAGCCATTGATTTGCCTATGAACAGACGACTTAGGTGTGACTATGATGTCGTAACTCTAGATAAGGATAACCATGAGGAAATATTAAAGAAACAATCTATAGAAGTAGACTGGCGGGCTATGAGACTCCATGAAACCTATCTATACGGGGACTTCTGTATGAGACTTTTCCCATTTGAAAAACAAAAGGAATTTTCCAAAAAGTCATGTACGAAATGGTTTGACTATGATAAAATAAGAGGTAATTTACGCATACGGACCAGAGAAAATGGCGATTTTATAAGGTTTTCGCCAGCTTTACACAAGAAAAAGATCAAAGATTACTTCATAGACCAAAAGGTGAATCGTTCGATTAGAAACCAGGTACCATTACTGGTATCGGGTAATGAAGTCATATGGATTGTAGGTTATAGAATCAACGAAGCCTACAAAGTGACGGATGCAACGAAGACCATTATTGAAGTGGTATATTCTAAGGAGGAACGATTATGACAGGTGAGATTCAAGTGCTCATATCACAAGAAGAATTGACACAGCGGATTAAAGAACTAGGTGAAAAAATATCGGCTGATTATGCAGGTAAGGAAGTACATTTAATATGCGTTCTAAAGGGTGGCGTAATGTTCATGTCGGATTTGTCCAAATATATATCGGTGCCCGTGACCATGGATTTCATGGCGGTGTCCAGTTATGGCAATGAAACAAGTTCAAGTGGTATAGTAAAGATTGTTAAAGACCTTGATGAAAGTATTGAAAATGCAGATGTACTTATTGTAGAGGATATCATTGATTCTGGGCGAACACTTAGTTATTTGCTACAGATTCTTAAAGATAGAAAACCGGAAAGCATAAAAATCTGTACCTTGCTTGACAAACCGGATCGTCGAATTGTTGATGTGGAAGTTGATTATGTTGGATTTGAAATTCCGGATTATTATGTCCTAGGCTTTGGACTTGATTTTGAGCAAAAATACCGAAACCTACCATATATTGGTAAGTTGGTAGGGATTGAGTAGGAATAAAGAATTCATTATTATAATTTGCAGTTCTAAAAAGTGCCTTAGGCATTAGAGTTAAAGGAGGAAAAGTTATGAAGAATTTTAAAAGTTATAGTTTCTATCTATTGCTTATTCTAGTTCTTATGTTTGCCCTATTTTTTTCAACGCAAAATACACCAACAAATGAAAATCAATATGGGTATACGGAGTTCCTCGCCGAAATTGATAGGGTTGAACGTGTTGAAATTAAACCAAACATTGAGATTCCAACGGGTCAGATTACAGTTTGGACCGATGATGTAGAGAGCAAGAGTTTCTTTATGTCAGATGTTAATTTGATACACGAAGATGTGAAGATGAATGGCATTCCGGTTTATACACAAGATGTACCAAGAGCTAATTGGTTCGTCAGTTTATTGCCATCCATAATTATTATGGTGGCGGTTGTGTTCTTGTTTATGTTCATCATGAATCAAGCCCAAGGTGGCGGCGGTGGAAGTAGAGTCATGTCTTTTGGAAAAAGTAAGGCAAAGATGATGTTGGACGAGGATAAGAATGTTACTTTCGATAAGGTCGCAGGTCTTGAGGAAGAAAAGGATGAACTTGAAGAAGTTGTCGAATTCTTAAAGAGTCCGAAGAAGTTTGTTGAGGTTGGTGCAAGGATACCAAAAGGTGTTTTACTTGTAGGACCTCCGGGAACAGGTAAAACATTACTAGCAAAAGCTGTAGCCGGTGAAGCGGGCGTTCCTTTCTTTAGCATATCAGGATCTGATTTTGTTGAGATGTTCGTCGGTGTGGGTGCTTCTAGGGTTCGGGATTTATTTGAAAATGCAAAAAAGAATGCACCATGTATTGTTTTCATAGATGAGATTGATGCAGTTGGGCGAAAAAGAGGTGCCGGACTCGGTGGCGGTCATGATGAACGTGAACAAACACTCAATCAGCTCCTTGTTGAAATGGACGGTTTTGGTATTAATGAAGGTGTTATTGTTATAGCAGCGACCAACCGTGTGGATATATTGGACCCAGCCCTATTAAGACCCGGTCGGTTTGACCGTAAGGTGTTTGTCGGACGTCCTGATGTGAAAGGTCGAGAAGAGATTCTTAAAGTTCATGCAAAAGGAAAACCATTATCTGACGATGTCAGTCTTAAAGAGATTGCTGCAACAACAGCAGGATTTACCGGAGCAGACCTTGAGAACCTTTTAAATGAAGCGGCCATATATGCAGCCAGATCCGATCAAAAAGTAATTAATCAATCGGACCTTAGACATGCTTTTGTACGTGTGGGTATTGGAACGGAAAAACGTAGCCGTGTTATATCTGAGAAAGAAAAACGGATAACGGCTTATCATGAAGCCGGCCATGCTATATTGTTTGAAGAACTTGAAGAATTAGACCCTGTACATAGTATTTCCATTATCCCGACGGGAATGGCGGGTGGTTATACCATGCCATTGCCAAGCAAAGATCCAATGTACATGACCAAAAAGAAAATGGAACAAGAAATTGTATCCTTACTGGGTGGTCGTGCTGCAGAGAAGTTGGTGCTGGATGATATAACAACAGGCGCTTCTAATGACATTGAGCGGGCAAGTGCTATAGCTAGGAATATGGTGGTTAAATTTGGTATGTCAGACGTTATAGGGCCGATACAGTTTGGGTCAGATAATGAAGAAGTATTCATAGGTCGTGACTGGGGTCACACCCGTAACTATGGTGAGAATATTGCCGGATTAATCGACAGTGAAATAAAACGAATGGTTGATTCTGGGTATGAAGAGGCAAAATCAATACTTGAAAATCATATTGATATTCTTCACAAGACAGCAGCCTTGTTGATTGAAAAAGAAAAAATAACAGGTGCCCAGTTTAGAGCACTATTTGAAGCAAAAAAAGAAGGTATTTTGGATGAAGTTGAATTAGATGAAGCCTCTGTAGAACGCTTACTGTTTGGTATTAAAAGGGAAGAAGAAAGTGACTTAGAGACAGAATCATAATATGAAGAGCTAGAACAAGTTTGTTGTTTTGGCTCTTCTTTTTGTTGGATTTAAAAGACGTATAGGGTGATGTAGTCACTTTTTGTACTACTTTGGGTATGGAACTATAAAAACATAAGTACATAGAACTATAAATATTT
Source organism: Petrocella sp. FN5 (assembly GCF_029210395.1). Classification (GTDB taxonomy): domain Bacteria; phylum Bacillota; class Clostridia; order Lachnospirales; family Vallitaleaceae; genus Petrocella. The sequence goes on from NZ_JARGDP010000006.1 coordinate 70,172, forward strand.
AAAAAAAGTATTGACAATAGAAAAATCTTTTGTTAAAATAATTGATTACACAATTGACATTTCGCCGCCTATATGTTATAATCTAATGAATTAGGGGATATAGAGAGATAACATCATGAACCCAATACGTTGTAAAGATGAGGTGTATGAATGATCGCGAAAGAGGATTTATTTGCAGTTAGGGAACAGGTTAAAGCTCATGTAGGCAGCAAGGTTCTAATACGGGCCAATAAAGGACGAAAGAGAATTGTGGTGAAGGAAGGTGTGTTGGAAAACACATACCCTAGTATCTTTGTAGTCAAGGTTAAGAATTTAGAACAAAATTCATTTAGGAGCGTTTCCTATAGTTATACAGACTTATTAACACATAATGTTGAATTATCCATTTGTGGCGAATAAATAAAAACATCAAGTTAACCCTTGATGTTTTTTTTGTGCTAAGTTTCACTAAGTTCACATACAATATATAGATTACGTTGATACATTCATAACTATATATTATATGTGAAAGTTCAACTATATAGTTTTGACACTTTAACCATTATTGTATATAATATTAAGTATACAAAATACAAATGGACAATAAGCAGGTGCGTATGAAAGAAGTGAAGAAAAAAGCGAGAGCCAAAATCAACCTTGCTTTAGATGTGATTGGTAAAAGAGAAAACGGTTATCATGATGTTCGCATGGTTATGCAGACCATAGAATTACATGATAAAATAAGGCTTAAAAAAATCAGATCCAATAAAATACTAATGAAGACAAATCTACCATATTTACCAAGAGATAACAGAAATCTGGTTTACCAAGTGGTTGAATATATGAAAACGTCTTATGGCATTAAAAGTGGGATTTATATTGATCTTTACAAGATTATTCCTGTAGGCGCCGGTTTGGCCGGTGGTAGTACGGATGCTGCTCAAAGCATTCTTGCTATGAACGAACTATTTGATCTTGGTCTGAACATGGAAAAAATGGAAGAAATAGGCGCTAAATTCGGCGCCGATATACCTTACTGCATACGAGGTGGCACAATGATTGCAGAAGGCATTGGTGAAGTGCTAACACCAATAAAACCGATTATGAAGCTTTATCTGTTAATCGTTAAACCAAAGCAAAGTGTATCAACAGTCTATGTTTATGAGAACCTTGATTTGAGGGCCATAAGTCATCATCCCAGTATAGATGATATGGTTAAGGCTATTGAAGCTAATCATCTGGAGGAAATAGTGCAAAACTTGGGAAATGTACTTGAGGAGGTTACTTTTAAGGGTTATCCAGAGGTCGAAAAGATAAAAGAACTCATTTTAAATACTGGAGCACTTGGGGCCTTGATGAGTGGAAGTGGTTCAGCCGTTTTTGGAATCTATTTAAAACAAGATATGGCCTATCAAGCGGCCAAAAAGTTAAAGCGTCATGAAGCGGTAAAGCAAGTTTTTGTTACAACAACGTTTAATGTACAAGAAGGCTAATAAAAGGCTATTGTTAGCTATACTGTAAGAATGAAGATTGAAAGTGGGGATATGAATCATGAATACTAGTTTTAAGGTTACAGTCAACGAATATTTACCTCTTAGAGATATTGTTTTTAGCACACTTAGGAAAGCAATACTTAAGGGAGAATTAGCGCCTGGTGAACGTTTGATGGAGAAACAACTGGCTGAAAAAATGGGTGTGAGTCGTACACCAATAAGGGAAGCTATTAGGAAACTTGAGTTGGAAGGTTTGGTCATTATGATACCTAGAAAAGGTGCTGAAGTGGCTAAAATCACAGAGCAAGATATTAAAAACGTCCTTGAAGTGAGGGCAGCACTTGAGAGTTTGGCGGTCAAGTTGGCATGTCAGAAAATGACTGAAGAGGAGATGAAAACACTCCTAAATATTAATGAGGCATTCACTGAAGCGGCACGTGTTATGGATGTGGAAATGGTTATTAAAAAGGACGTTGAATTTCATGATGTAATCTACCATTCAACAAATAATGAAAAGTTGGTTCAGATGATTAATAATCTGAGAGAACAGATTTATAGATTTAGAGTAGAGTATATTCGCCAAATGAGTGATTTTAAGACTCTGATTGATGAGCACGAAGAAATTGTCAAATCAATCATGGAAAAAAATGGTATAGAAGCTCAAGAAATTGCTGCTAGACATATTGAAAATCAAGAAAAAGCGGTGATCAGTAGAATTCAATAATATATGGAATGAAAACAAGAGATAACTTTTGTGTCAGATACTGAGGGGTGATGCTATGGTTAGTAAAAAAATGAACTTAGATGTTGCATTAACACATTTAGGAGGTTCTATGTCTCTATTTGAGACATTAATCAGTGGCTTTTACAATCAGTACAGCCATGTAGATGAAGACATAAAGAAACTTTTAGATGCGGGCAAGCAAGAAGAAGCACGTCTTTTAGCCCATAGTATTAAAGGACTCAGTGGTAACTTAGGTGCATCGGAACTGGTAGGAAAAGCCAAAGCATTAGAAATATCTATTGAAGCGGATTTGGATACGAGGACAAGGGATTTAAAAGATTTTTCCATTGCATTAAAAGAAGTCTTAGAGGAAATCTTGAGTTTATTAGAAGTGGTGGATACCACCTCTAGTTAATGGACATAAAGTTGAGAGGAAGCATAAAAAGTATGAAAGACTATATTGTACTAGACATAGAGACGACAGGTATGCATCCTGATTTTGCAAGAATAACAGAGATTGGTGCGGCCAAAGTCATAGATGATCAGATTACAGCCACTTTTAATATGTTGATTAATCCGGAAGTGTCCATACCTGAAAACATTACCAATCTGACCGGTATCACCAATGAGATGGTTGTTGAGGCACCACGAATCAACCAAGTTATGCCAATGTTTTTATCTTTTTGTGAAGATTTGCCAATTGTAGGACACAATATTCCCTTTGATTTTTCATTTCTCAAAACAAACGCTATGCGGCTTAACCTGCATTTTGAAAAAAAAGCATTGGATACTTTGGTATTGGCAAGACAGTATATGGACCATCAACACAGTTATTGTTTAAGCCATCTTCTAAAGATTTGTTCGATTAATAGAAAAAAAGCCCATAGGGCTTTGGATGATGCACTTGCGACCCATGAGCTGTTTCAAATCATTAAGTATAAATATATGGATAAGAGTAGTAGAATTGAACTCAAGCCGAACCCTCTACTATGGAAGCCGAAAAAACAATCACCGATGACAGAAAAACAAAAAAAATTCTTGTTAAGCTTGATGCGTCAACATAAATTGGTTTTAGATTTTGACTTGGATGCTTTGACAAAAAGTGAAGCCAGTCAAAAAATTGATGGTTTAATCGGTCAATATGGTAAAGGGTTTTGATTTATATCTTTTCCAAGTCTGATTTGATCCAATTCTTTTATAAGTTGATTTTTAGTCAAAGTGTTAAGATTCATGGCGCGTTCATAAAGATTTGTTAAGGCCTTTTCTTGTTGATGCTGCTTATAGATGGTGGCAAGTAGTGTATAATTGCCTCTGATATCTGTATCTACAGCAATACCTTCTTCAAGGTAGTGTTTTGCCAAGTCTTCTTGGCCTACTGCAATGAGTCCTTTAGCCAGTAAGAATAGAGTTTTAATATATTGAACGTAGTTGTTTTCATAAGCTTCAACGGCAGTAATTGTAGCGGTGCCGAATTGAAGTCTCACATCTGCGTTATCTAGATTTTGAAAATTGACCATTGGTTTTTGGGACAGATCAAAAAGATACATTTGTTGACGATAGAGATCCGGGGCTTGTATGCCATCAAAAAAAGTTTGATCTTTCATATATTTTTCTGACAAGGAAGTTTGTATATAGTCATTAGGCTCTAAATCGCGTTTTCTTACTACGAGGGAAGAAGCTTCTTTTTTCCAGAATGCATCATGGGCAGCATCTTCGATTTTTGAGTTCTTTCGAAGGTGATGTCTGAAGATGAAAATGCCAATAAGAAACCAAACAAATAGAATGGGAAAAGCCATATCATCGTATCCTTTCTTGTATCTTTCTTGCCGTGAACAATTTGCAAGTACAACGAGGCAAGGCTATTTTGTTTTACTTGAGATTATTTGTTATTTCCATTATAATATAGTTATTGATTAAAGTGAACAGTCAAAGTCCGTTATTTATAAACGCATTAGAATTGGAGTGAATAGAATGTTTTTTCAGAACCGAAAATTAGTTAAAAAAGTGAGTATTGTGGTGTCCTTAGTTATCGTATTAAGCATGGTGCTTTCGGCCGTTGCATCTTACTTGTAAATCATCTTGGGAAGTTAAGTCATGATGATAGGACTATGAATGAATACATCTAGCCATGGATAGATATCCAAGGTGGGGATGTATTTTTTTTCTTGCAATATCTTGGATCCTATGATAATATACCAATATGACAATACATAGTAAACGATACTACATAGGAGGTATGATAATATGAAAGTCAAAGATCCAATAAGTGCATTAACCCACTTAATAGGTGCTGTGTTGGCTTGTATAGCCGCAGCCACTTTAATCATAAAAGCAATTGAAGTCGGATCCATGACATATTTAATTACATTTACCATATTTGGATTAAGCCTTATACTGCTTTATACAGCCAGTACGGTCTACCATATTATTGATCAACCGGAAAGCTTAAGAAGAAAGTACAAACGTATAGACCACATGATGATTTTTGTTTTAATTGCAGGTACATATACACCGATTTGCTTAATTTCACTTAAAGGAACACTGGGTGTCACTTTGCTAGTGATTATATGGGGTATTGCCATAGCCGGTATTATTATGAAAGCATTCTGGTTAGATGCACCAAGATGGTTAACCACAGGTATGTACCTCCTAATGGGTTGGCTCGTAATTGTTGCCATCTATCCGGTATTTAAAGCTATGCCCCAAGAAGGATTCAGATGGTTGGTTGCCGGTGGCATCACATATACCATAGGTGGCATCATCTACGGTCTTAAATGGCCACTAAAGCATCGTAAATGGTTTGGATTTCATGAGTTGTTTCATCTTTTCGTCATGGGTGGCAGTGCATGCCACTATGTACTGATGATGGGATATGTTTAAAATGGTATTTTGATTTATGTTGAAGTAAGACGCATATTCAATGATTATGAAATCTCTAAGGAAGAAATGCCTTAGAGATTTTATTTTTACGTATTTTTGATAAAGAATACAAGAATCCTAAAAGGCCTTGAGTCAAGACGAACTGGTATTTACCAATGCTATATGGTAAAATTATCTGATGTCAGAAATAGAAAAATACTGGAAAATCAGAATGACTAAGAATGATAGAGGGGTTAGAGTATGGGAACAAGAGAGAATTTGAGGGATATAGTAACAAGACAAAAAGAAGTCTTGATTCAGCTTGAAGCAGAATGTCATGCGATTGAAAACAGTGATGTAGCTCGAGAAAATACTATACTAAGGTCTGAACTGAATCATCTCAAAATTGATTATGAAAAAACAAGGATGAAGGCATCCGCACTTGAAGAGGAGAATGCAGGACTGAAAAATGCATTATATGAGCAAATTTACAATGAAAAGATTAAAATTGTAAATACCACAGTTCAAAAACTGGATGTATATTTCAAAGCCAATATAAAGGGAGAACAAAATAGGCTCACAAGTCTAGAAAAAGGTGTCCAATCAAGAATAAATGATATCACAAAAACCTTGCATCGATATAATATCGATGCAAAAGATGAAATCTATATACGACTTGGTGAATTAACGGCCCTGCTTAATGAAAAAGTGACAATGGCCCGGGCGAAGTTGGCTCATACCCACACGGCTTTTTCTGAAGCTGAGAGGATGGAGATTGAGGCGCTTAAGCGTGAACAAATTACAGACGAACAAGTGCGTGTCATGGCTAAGAAGAATAATATTGAAAGATTTGTTGGACTGAATTTACTCAACGCAGTTGGTATATTTCTCATTATCATAGGGGTGATTACTGCCGCACGTTTCACATACGTTCAATTGCCCGATTTGTTAAAAGGCATAATGATGTTTGTACTAGGTGCCTCTATGTTGACGGTTGGGGAGTTCTTGAATAGAAAAAAACCAAATATTTTTTCTCTGGGTATAACGGCTGGAGGTGTTGGTGTATTATATGTGGCACTGGCAACAAGCTATTTTGGATTATCAATCCTTGATATGTACCCTGCTATAGCCGTCTGCATATTGATCACGGCAGTGGCGTTTGTTCTTTCCAATCGTTATAATTCACAAACAATCATGGTATTTGCACTAATCGGTGGGTACCTACCAATGTTCTCTATCGGTTCGGAGATAGCCATTATTTATGGAGCTATGATATATTTTGTGGCTCTTAACTTACTGGCCCTTATGGTGGCATTTGGTAAAAAGTGGCGTATACCTTCATTTATTGGATTGGCTTTAAATATAATCGGCACCGTATACATTTGTTTTAATTTTGCATACGGCTCGACGCGTATAGAAAAAACCATAGTCATACTCTATGTACTCTTTGCCTTCCTAATTTACACATTCATACCAATCATCAGCACATACCGTACAAATGGTAAATTTAGAAAATCGGATGTGGTGCTCCTTGGGGTAAACACATTTTTCAGTAGTATGATTATGTATGGCGTATTTTACATGTTTGACTTAGTCGATTATAATGGCGCACTCGCGATTGCTTTTGCCACCATTTATTTGCTTCTAGGCAGACTGATTGAGAAAAAATTTACTGGCGAAGAAAGAAATACAAAAGCCTTGTTTTACTTAACGGGACTTGCCTTCGTTGTGCTAATCATACCCCTTCAATTTGGGCGAGCTTGGTTATCCCTAGGATGGCTTGCAGAAGGTGTTGCACTCTCAGTGTATGGCATTTTACACAATGAGAAAATCTTTAAGCGCTCAGGACTTATTATAAGTGGCTTATGTTTATTTGCTTTTTTGTGGTTTGACTATGTTTGGAGAATAGATCATTTGTTTGCTTATAAATACCTAGCAATGACCCTTGGCAGTTTGATGATATTAGGCTCATACATGTACAAAAAAATGATGTCAAGTGGTTTTGTAACCATTTACAAGTACTTTGTACTTGCAAATATTTGGTTTTATACGCTCTATATCATTGAGGAATTGAAGAATATGCTACTTAACATTTATGGGAATGCAGGTACCTATAATATAGATTATTTAATGGGTGCATTGGCAATCGTCAGCACATTTTTGATTGCTTATGCCTTGCCGAGAATAAAGATGTTGTCTGATCTAGGTACGAAAATAATCTCTATGATTCTATATATTGTTGGCGTTCTTTGGTTATTTGCACTTAATGCTGTTTATAATCTAATCCTTCCATCTGAATCCGGTTCTCTTGGCATGACTTTTATCGGAACCTTGGTACTTGTTGTTGTCGGAACAATCTCTGTGCTTGCTATACGGGATTTGATGAAACTTATAGTAATGGGGAGAAAATTAGGCATCGAGTGGTACCCATTAATGATTTCAGGGTATTTTGTTCTCATCCTGACTCAAAATTTGATCACACAATATAACTTGTCCTTTTCAAGTGCAGCCATCAGTATTATCTACGTTTTGACAGCCCTTGCTTGGATTGTCTTTGGATTTATGAAGCGGTATTCCTTTATACGGAAGTTCGGCCTTGGACTAGCTATTTTTACAGTGATTAAATTATTCTTATTGGATTTATCGAGCCTAACACAAGGCTATAAAATTCTATCTTACTTTGCACTTGGGGTTACGCTTGTCGCAATATCATTTGTGTATCAGTATTTCAGTAAGCGATTAGAACTAAAAGAGGAGGTATCTGCGGATGTATAGGCGAATCATGAGTGTAATTGTATTGCTACTTTTTTTTAGTACAAGTACTGTATTAGCCCATGTAGCAACGATTCAGATTAAGGGTGAAAACAAATATAAGGCGGTTAGACTCACACCGGAGATTTATAACAAGGCAAACAAGGATTTGTCGGATCTCTTAATTAAAAACAGTTCTGGTGAAGCTGTGCCTTATTTTCTTAATACCGGATTTCAAACGCAAAATACTGACAGAGAAACTTACCCAATGACGCTGATTCATTCATATACAAAGAATAACAGCTTTTATTTTGATTATAAGCTCGCAACAGAAAGAGAATGGGACACCCTTGCAACATCCATTGAGGTTTCAACCGGAAACACGAACTTTGCAAAGATTGTAGATGTCTATGGCAGCCATGATAACATTCATTGGGCCTTTGTAACCAATGACAAGTTCTATGCCATTGATGGTATATCAAAGTTAAGTATAGAATTTAGTGAACCGAATAAGTATACGCACTATCGATTTAAACTTGCGAACAATCTGGAAGAAATTTCTTTTGATACAGTAGATCTGGTTTACAGTATGAATGCCAGGGAGAATAACTACTTTATAGAAAGTATGACGCCTGTATTTCATATTGAAGAGAAAGATCAAAGGACATATATAAAAATAGAAGGATTAAGGAATCTAAGACTGTGCGATGTTACAATTGAGACAGACAGCATGTTTAAGCGAAGGGTGAGTTTACCTCTTTCGTCCGGCAAGGAGATATACAATCTATCGGTATACGACACTTCTTATTCAGATACAACCCTACCCCTTGATGGACAGATTTCACAAGAAGACATGTTTACTATGATTATTATCAATAATGATGATAAGCCCATTCATATTAAAGGTATTACTGTAAGGTATTACGCTGACGAAGTGGTATTTGAGGGGATTTCAAATGAAAGTTACACCCTTGATTTTGGATTGGATGCTACAAAGACCTCGCCTGTATATGATATTGCAAGCTATAAAGAAGAAATATTAAAAGGCACCATTGACCAAGTCTCCATTAGCAATATAGCCTATGATGGGATAGAAGAAACACCGGTAAAGTGGGATTATAAGTTTATTTTCAATATTGTGGTCATCGTAACGACTGTATTATTAGGCGGTTTAATAGTGGCTCGCTTAAAACATAAATAAGAACATTCGTTATACGCCTTTTTGGGCAGGTGCAAAGCTTGACAAATCATATACACTATATTATAAAGGTAGTAGCAAACTCGCAAAATAAAGGTGGAACAGATATGAATATATATGATGTAGCCAAGTTGTCAAATGTCTCAATAGCGACTGTTTCAAGGGTCATAAATAACAAACCGGGCGTTAGTACCGCTGCTAGGGATAGGGTACTTAAAGCGATTGAAGAAACCGGTTTTAGACCTAACCAGATTGCTAAAAGTCTGACAAACAATAAAACCAATATTCTAGGTATTGTTATGCCTGGGATGAATAACTACTATAGTGATCGAATAGATGCCATTAATAAGGTTTGCAAACAACGTGGCTACGGATTGATGATTACGGCCAACTATAAGGACAGCAATTCAACGGAGGAAGATATTGCCAATTTTAATCTTTTGCACGAAAAAAGAGTAGATGGCATTATTTATTTTCCGACCAATGTTATGCAGGAACATATTGATGCTATTAAACGTATTCGTAAAAAGATGCCTGTGGTCATAACAGATAAAGAAATAAGAGATCTTAGATTGCCTTGTGTAATCCAAGATTTTGTATCACCCACTCAAGAGATTGTTGATTATTTTATTCAAAAAAAGCACAAAAGGATTGCTTTTATAAAAGGTTCATCCTATGACAGGTCAAATGCAACACGTCATGAAGCCTATAAGACGGCTTTGACAGAAGCGGGTCTAACCTATGATGAGGCGCTTGTTGCCGAAGGCGCTTACTCCGTTGATTCAGGCTATGCGGCGATGATGGAAATCATATTGCGCTGTGAAGTTATGCCAACAGCAGTTTTTGCCGCCAATGACCATATGGCGATAGGCGCTATGAAGGCACTTAAGGAAAAAGGCGTTAGAATACCGATGGAAATAGAAGTTATCGGCTATGATGATATAGAATTTGCCAAGTATGTGACCCCAAGCTTATCGACAGTTAGAGTCGATCAATATGTTATGGGGAAGCTTGCGGCAACGATGCTCATTGATCTGATTGAAGGGGATTTAAAAGACCATCATGAGATGACCATGGGCTATGAACTCATACATAGAGAAAGTACAAGAAAAGTAACAAGTTAGGTTCATTATTGTGTATAATAGTCTTATAGAATCGAAATAGATATTTATATGACATTTAGAAAGTAAGGTAACCCATGAAACATTTATTGATTGGCATTAATGCAAAGTTTATACATTCCAACCTTGCCATACGTTATATACAAGCTTTTGGTAAGAAAAAGGGATTAACCATAGATTATTCTGAATATACAATCAACCAATCTATAGACTATATTTTGGATGAAATCATGAAGCAGGAACCGCATCTGATTGGGTTTTCCTGCTATTTGTGGAATATAGAGATTATTGTAAAATTAGTTCAGATGATACGTCAGATACATCCGAAGATGATCATTGTCTTAGGGGGGCCGGAAGTATCTTATAACCCGGCCACATGGATGACGGCTCACTCGGAAATAGATTATATAATCTCAGGGGAAGGTGAGATACCCACGTTCAACTTGCTTACTTGCCTTGAAAAAGGCTGGGATGATGGGTTGAAGCAGATAGGTAGTCTAACCTATAGAAGCAAAGGTTTTATTAAGCAGAATCATCAAGAACCACCTATGTCTATGGCGGAGGTTCTGTTTCCCTACAAAGAAGACCTTCTAGGTCTTGAACATAGAATTATCTATTATGAAACCTCAAGAGGATGTCCTTTTAACTGCGAGTATTGTCTATCATCGATTGAAAAAGGTGTACGATTTAGGCCTCTTAACATGGTCTATAAGGAACTCCAGTTCTTCTTAAATCAAGAGGTTAGACAGGTGAAATTTGTAGATCGTACTTTTAATGCAAAAAGAAGCCACAGCATGGCCATATGGACCTATTTAAGGGACCATGATAATGGAAAAACGAACTTTCACTTCGAAATCACCGCAGACTTACTGGATGAAGAGGAAATTCTCTTTCTGAAAACCATTCGAGTGGGCTTGTTTCAGTTTGAGATTGGTGTTCAGTCTACCAACTTAGAAACCATAGTGGATATTAATCGACAAACTGATTTTGAAGTCTTAAGAAAGCGGGTACTGGCCTTAAAAGCAAATGGTAACATCCATCTTCATTTGGATTTAATTGCCGGGCTTCCTAAAGAAACCTACCAAGCTTTTGGGAAATCCTTTAATGATGTTATGGCCATTAGCCCGGAGCAATTGCAACTAGGGTTTCTTAAAGTGTTGAAAGGCTCTAAAATAGATGAACAACAAGAAACATATGGTATCATCAGTAGAAAACATCCACCTTATGAAGTTCTTAAGACACGCGAAATGGGTTATGAAGACCTTAGAAGGCTTAAAGATATAGAAGTGCTGCTTGAGTACTATTACAACAGCGGTCAGTTTTCTAACAGTATTACCTATCTTATGAAAGGATATGACCATCCTTTTGATTTCTTTGAGGTATTGCGTGAATTCTGGGTAGCAGAAGGGCTATATCATATCAAACATCATAAGATCAAATTTTACGATCTCTTATATCAATTTGGTCAACAGGAATCAAGTGTAAATGAATATTTGCTAGCACAGTGGCTCATTCATGATCTGTGCATGCAAGAGAAGCCTAAGAAATGGCCAAACTTTGCCAATGTAAGAGAAGGATTATCAATGGAAGTAAAGACTTTTTATCAAAGTGAGCATCATCCGGATCATTTATTTAAGGGTTATGAGGATTTTAACACGAAGCAAATCATGCGCATGAGCCATGTAGAACAATATGATTTCAATCCCTTATCAGGATCAAATGACAATGGTATTTACCATATTTTTTATAACTATCGATTAAGAGACAAGATGACAGGAAAGGCATTAGCCACTAGAATTAGGTTATAATGCCATATAGGTGACTTATGATTAACAAGAGGAGAATGGAAAGAATATTGGATCAGTTGGATGCGGTTTATGGTAAAGAACATGTCTGCTATTTGAATAATGAAAGTGATTGGCAACTTTTAATCGCAACCCAATTAAGTGCCCAGTGTACAGACGAGCGCGTCAATATGGTCACACCAGCTTTGTTCGAAGAATTTAACTCCATCAAAGCTTTTGCAGAAGCCGATATTTATAATATTGAAAAAGCGATACATTCAACCGGTTTTTATAGAAATAAGGCAAAAAACATCAAAGCCTGTTGCCAGCTGCTTCTCACAGAGCATAATGGTAAGGTTCCAGTTGACATCGATGCCTTAACTCAGTTGCCGGGGGTTGGTAGGAAAACAGCTAATGTTGTACTGGGACATAAATACAATGTACCGGCAATTGTTGTGGATACTCATGTGAAAAGGATATCCAATAAACTAGGATTTACAGAGTTAGCCGACCCCGTTAAAATAGAGTTTGATTTAATGGAAAAAATACCAAAAGAACATTGGCTCAGATACAATACACAGATTATTGCCCATGGTCGTACCTTGTGTACAGCCCGTTCACCAAAATGTGACCAATGTTTTTTACTCAAAGATTGCCCAGGTGGACTTTATGAGATGTACAATAGAATCATAAAGAACGAAGGATTAAAGGAGAAAGAATGATGAAGCAACCCATCGTGATTGGAATAGCAGGTGGCACAGGGTCGGGGAAAACGACATTGGTCAACAGACTTAAGGAAGTGGTGGGTAATGAGGTGGTTACTCTTACTCATGATTATTATTACAAGGCGAACAAGGATAAATCTTTTGAAGTACGCAGTAAAATGAACTATGACCATCCACATGCTTTTGATACAGATATGTTGGTGACAGACATTATTGCCTTAAAAGAAGGACATGCTATTGAGCATCCCGTTTATGACTTTATGAATCATACAAGAGCCGTGGAAACAGTTCATGTAGAGCCAAAGAGAGTGATTATCGTTGAAGGCATTTTAATTTTTGAGCATAAATCTCTAAGGGAACTTCTAGATATGAAGATATTTGTAGACACAGATGCAGATGTAAGGATTATTAGGCGTCTGGTAAGAGATGTCAAAGAACGGGGTAGAAGCATGGATTCTGTCATCGAGCAGTATCTTACGACCGTCAAGATAATGCATGAAGAATTTGTAGAACCTTCAAAGAAGCACGCAGATATTATCGTGCCAGAAGGTGGTTACAACAAAGTGGCCCTGTCTATGATTAGAGATCGTATCAGAACCTTATTGGTTGAACAATAGTGGGTTAAAAGGAAAGGTGACTTATGAAAATTCAAAGAAATAAAGTGGTTATTATTGGTGCCGGTCAAGTGGGCTCTGCCGTCATGTCAACATTGCTCTCATCAGGCTCCTTAGCGGAGATTGTCATAATTGATAAAAATGAAAAGAAAGCCTACGGGGAAGCTTTAGATGGTTCTCATTCCACGGCTTTTGCCTATAGTCCCAATATTAGAGTAAAACAAGGAACCTATGTGGATTGTGAAGATGCCAGTATCATTGTTATAACGGCTGGACCAAGTGCCAAGCCGGGTGATGTGGTTGACCGAATTGCTTTGGCACAAAAGAATATTGAAGTGGTAAAAGAAGTTATGGAACAGATTATATCTTACACTATGGATGCCATCATTATCATGGTTTCAAACCCTGTGGACATACTAACCTATTATGCACAAAATTATTTTGGGTATCCAGTTGAGAAAATATTCGGAACAGGCACCACTTTAGATACGGCCAGGTTTAGGCGAATTCTTGGACAAAAATACTTAATAGATACAAAAAATGTCCATGGGTATATTCTTGGTGAACATGGGGAAACAGCCTTTGCAACGTGGAGTAGCTCGAACATTGCTGGTGTACCTATTGATGATTTTGACATTACTTATGATGATGTACCACTTAATAAAGAAGCCATAGTTGAAGAAGTGAAACAAGTCGGCTATGAGATTCTAATGAATAAGGGTTATACAAATATTGGTATTGCCAAGAGTGTGGATCGAATTATTCAAGCCATATTGATTAACGAATTAAGCGTACTCCCTTTATCAACCACTCTAACTGGTGAATATGGTATTGAAGATGTAGCCCTTAGTCTTCCTTGTATTGTCACCAAAGATGGTATTGGTAGACGACTGGAAGTACCCCTTAGTGTCGACGAGACGTCAAAACTGAGGGCTTCAGCTGAGTTCTTAAGAGAAACGTTTAGCAAAACATACAAAGGTCCCGGACCAAAATAGTTAATACGATGTTGAGCTTATAACGGTTTAGGTAAAGATATATTAGGAAGAGTTGATAAATAGACCGCTTTCATATACAATATAGTAGCGGTTAAAATGAGGAACTTAGTTTTGACATTTTAATTTGCAACCTAATATGTAAAATAGAGACAGGATATAAAACCGAAAGGAGGCTGGATGACATTTATTGTCAGTTAATCTTATGAATATGCATATACCTTATGAACATTTAACAAGAGCACAAAAGTTGTTCTTGTATGTAGAGACTAGACAGCCTATATTAGATGAAAAAGCGATTTTCTCTGATGGCACATCCTTCTACCGAATGCCACAAGAACCTACAAGTAAGGATACTATCAAAATACGTATACGAACAGCAAAGAACAATGTAGAGCAAGTATGGCTTTGTAGTGAAGAGACGAAGATTTCTATGACGGTAGAGTATTCGGATGAGCTTTTTGATTACTACTGTGCCCAGATGCCCCCTATTACCAAACTGGTAAAGTACTATTTTGAAATACATGCAGGTAATTTGAAATGTTACTATAACAAAAGAGGTGTAACAAGAGAACCGGATGCTTATTATCATTTTATGATGGTACCAAACTTTAAAACGCCGGACTGGGCAAAAGGTGCGGTGATGTACCAGATTTTTGTGGATCGTTTTAATAATGGGGATCCATCGAATGATGTGGTGGATAACGAATACCTGTATGTTGGCAAGCTTGCGAAAAAGGTCAATAATTGGATGAAATATCCAAATCCCGACGGTATAAGGGAATTTTATGGGGGTGACTTACAAGGGGTAATAGATAAGTTAGACTATCTTAAGGAATTAGGTGTGGATGTGGTCTATATGAATCCTATTTTTGTATCCCCTTCTAATCATAAGTACGACACTCAAGACTATGATAGTGTAGATCCTCATTTTGGTACCATTGTACTGGATGGAGGTAAGGTTCTGGATGAAAACAAACCGGATAATAATAAGGCCACAAAATATATCACCAGAACAACCGAACCGGCGAATATTGAAGCAAGTAATGCTTTATTCATAAAACTGGTTGAAAAAGCCCATGGTCTTGGTATAAAAGTTATATTAGATGGTGTGTTTAATCACTGCGGTTCTTTTAATAAATGGATGGATCGTGAAAAGTTTTATGCTCATGCAAGAAACTATGAAGCAGGTGCCTATACATCGAATGCAAGTCCATATGTGACCTTTTTTCACTTTCACAATCGACAATCATGGCCGGATAACCCACATTATGACGGTTGGTGGGGTTATGATACTCTACCGAAATTGAACTTTGAAGGTTCGCCAAAGTTGTATCGCTATGTACTGGAAGTTGCAAAAAAATGGGTGTCACCACCTTATAATGCAGATGGATGGCGTCTAGATGTAGCCGCTGACCTTGGCTATACGAAAGAATTTAACCATCAGTTTTGGCGTGACTTTAGGAACGCAGTTAAGGGTGCTAATCCAGAAGCCCTTATTTTGGCAGAGCATTATGGTGATCCTAGTGATTGGATTAAAAATGGTGACCAGTGGGATACTGTGATGAACTATGACGCCTTTATGGAACCGATCACTTGGTTTTTAACGGGAATGGAAAAACATAGTGATGAGTTCCGTGGAGATTTGTTGGGTAATCATAGAGCATTTTTTGATGCTATGACCCATAATATGTCAAGATTTCAAGAACAGTCTCTTCAGGTAGCTATGAATGAGTTGTCAAACCATGATCACAGTCGATTTTTAACAAGAACAAATCATAAGGTGGGTAGAACCCATACCCATGGACCGGAGTCGGCTTCAGAAGGTATCAACTTAGGCATTATGAAAGAAGCCATTGTGATTCAGATGACTTGGCCAGGTGCGCCTACCATTTATTATGGAGATGAGGCAGGACTTTGCGGATGGACTGACCCGGATAATCGAAGAGCCTATCCTTGGGGAAGAGAAAATAAAGAGCTACTTAATCTTCATAAGTGCCTAATCAGCATGAGAAAAGCTTGCTCAGCCATTAAAACGGGCTCTATCAAATTCCTATATGGTGAGCATATGGTTATTAGTTACGGACGGTTTGATGAACAGGATAAGATTGTGGTGGTTTGTAACAATGGTAGTGAAGAAAAAGTTGTTAGGATTCCGGTATGGGAGATTGGTATCAGAAATATGGATATATGCCAACAGACTTTAGAAACGACTAAAGATGATTTCTATACAAATGAAGTCAATTATTCTGTTATAAAAGGCCATATTGAGGTGCAACTACTACCTCATAGTGCTAAAATTATCAAACGTAAGAAAATGGAAAGCCAGTAGTTAGAAAATAAAGATCAGAGCCCCAAGTCATTGATTGATTTATCAAACGTTGACTTGGGGTTTTTTTGTATGGTAGAAGCTCAACTAAAGCTTTGATGTTTTAACACTTATTGACTGAATATTTTAATAATGGTAATATGATTATAAGATATGTAAAATTGTGGTTAAGTATTTATTTTGACTTGAAGGATTATGACGTGGTGAGGTGTACTTATGAAGACTTATCTGGAACTGTTTCTAGCTTTTCTGAAAATCGGCGCGTTCACTTTTGGTGGGGGCTATGCTATGATTCCTTTGATTGAAAAAGAAGTTGTGATTCATAAAAAATGGGTGCATAAAGATGAGATTATGAATCTTTTTTCAATAGCACAGTCTATTCCCGGAGCGATAGCTATTAATACATCTACCTTGATTGGCTATAAAGTTGCCGGACGTCGTGGTGCCATTGCCGCTACGTCAGGTGTGATCTTACCCTCTTTTATTATTATTATTTCGATAGCTACTTTTTTTGGAATGATTGCGGATGCGCCTGCGGTGAAAGCTGTGTTTATAGGAATAAACGGTGCTGTGGTTGCCTTGATTCTAGTGGCTGCTAAGAAAATGATAAAAGGTGCGGTGGTAGATGGCGTGACTTTGATGATTTTTATTGTGACAGTGCTGTGTGTCACCTTTACAAATCTTAGCCCTATATGGTTTATTATTTTGGGTGGTATTTTAGGCTTTATTTCTTATCGACAAATCCGAGAGAGGAAAAAAAGTTTATGATTTACTGGGATTTGTTTGTTACGTTTTTTAAAGTTGGGCTCTTTAGTTTTGGTGGCGGTTATGCCATGATACCCCTTATATCCAGTGAAATCCAAAGACATGGATGGTTGCTTGAAAGTGAGTTTGTTCAGATTATCGGTATTGCAGAGATGACACCTGGTCCGATTGCGGTTAATGCAGCTACCTTTGTCGGTTATAAGGTGGGCGGTGTCGGAGGATCTGCATTGGCGACTTTTGGTGTAGCCCTTCCTTCTTTGCTAATTGTATTGTTCATATCCTCTTTTTTCTTCAAACATAGTCAAAATATTATTATGAAAAAAGTATTTTACGGTATAAGACCGGTTATCGCAGGCTTAATATTTGCAGCGGCTCTATCTGTAGGAAAAAGTGCTTTGTTTATAAATCATACCCCTGATTTGAATCAGATTAACTTAAAAACCTTACTTATTGGCATCCTTGTATTGATTACGGAACTAAAAACGAAAATTCATCCCATCTTGCTGATTATAGGTTCAGGTATTTTAGGATTTATGACGATATTCTTATAGAGTTAACCAACAGACCATTATAAATCAACAACACCCATGACCCTAGGAGGTTGTTTATGAGCAAAATCATATTTGAAGATGATTTTATACAGTTGGAAGAAGAAGACAAGAAAGTATGGATGCGACAAAAGAAAATAGGCATGACCATTATGACATTTAATAATGATGTTGCCACCACTTTGCCAAGACTTAGAATAACGAAATTCTCGGCACTTAGTGCCGCACTAAGAGATAGTTTGGCAGGTAGGATTGAGGTGGGTGAGTGGTTACCCCTTGTGGACATTCGTATAGCAGGGGATGGCCTTTTTGCTGAGGGCATTATTCTGATGACCCCTTTAGAATATGAAACCTACGATAAGGAACAACTAAAGGGACAAGTCCTCATGGCCTGTAAAGAAGCAAATATTATTTATGGACTTAATATGGCCTTGGATTATAAAAATATAGTGCCTCTAGAAAAAATAAAAATAGCAGAGGGGCGACAACCCATAAATGGAGAAGATGCCAAGATTAGAATGTACACTATTGGCGAAGTTGTTCCCAAAATCGTTGAAACAGGCGGTGTGGATCACTATGAGTTAAGTGTCATCAACCGTGTGAATGAGGGTGACTGGTTAGGTGAAAGATTAGAACCTACCCTTGGGATACCCGGTATGACAGTGACAGGTCAAGAGATACCCCCAGTTGCAGGTCATCAAGAAGCTTTGGTGTTTGATACCAATTCTGTCATAAGTGTTTTGAATGAAGAAGAAGATATCACCACCTTATATGCCAAAAGAACAGGCGCTGTTGTCTATACAGATAACATGATCAGTGTACAAAACGCCATTCGAATCGAGGGTGATGTCGGCTTTGCTACCGGTAATGTGGATTTTGAGGGCTTTGTAGAAGTTGTACAAACAGTGGATGATAACTTTACAGTCATTGCTAATGAAAACATACAGATTCTAGGAAAAATGGGTATTGGCGCAGTATCGATGATTGAAAGCAGAATGGGTGATATATACGTTAAGGGTGGTATTGCAGGCAAACATAAAGCGATTATTAAAGCTAAGAAGAACATCTATACAAAGTTTGCTTCTGATTGTACGATTATCTGTGAAGGTACCGTTCATATAGGATTCTATGCCATGAACTGTGAAATCACAGCTAAAGAAATCATCTTAGAATCCCCATCCAGTAAGATCATCGGCGGTCAGATCCGGGCATCAGTCAAAGTTGAAGCCAGTGAAATAGGAGGACGAGCCGGTATTCATACAAAGATTATGGTAAGTGGTTTTGACCGAGAAAAAATTACAGAAGACTACAATATGCTAAGTACGGCGGTAGATCTTACCAAAGAAAAGCTAGATAAATACAGAAAAGCTTATGAAGCTTTTGGGAAAAGAGAAATCAATCAAAAAGACTATCACGATTATGAGGAAGCTAGACATAAATATATCACCTATAAAAAAAGGCTTGAGAATCTGTATGAGACACAGAAGAATTATATCAGTTATTTACACACAAAAGGCTTGGGAGAAGTCGTTGCAAAAAAATGTATTTATCCCAATGTCCTCATTAAGCTTTTAGATCAACAGATTCTGGTGAATGAGAAGTCAAACCTGCCTGTGCGCTACTATTATGAAGATCATAAGATCAAAGTGATTTAACCAATCATTGACAATGATTATCATTTGTTAGATAATGGTTATTAATAATCAGGAAAGGAATGATGAATATGTCTACATATAAAGACTTAAGAATAAAAAGTATCGTTATAAGCGAAGGCAGTAACAGAACCCCTAACAGAGCGATGCTTCGTGCAGTGGGTTTTACAGATGAAGATTTTTTAAGACCTATGATTGGGATTGCAAGCACATGGAGTGAAGTAACCCCTTGCAATATGCATCTAGATCAGTTAGCAGTATCGGCTAAGAAAGGCGCAAGGGATGGCGGGGGTGCACCGCTGATTTTTAATACGATAACCGTTTCAGACGGTATTGCCATGGGGCATGAAGGCATGCGTTACTCCCTACCTAGTCGAGAAATCATTGCTGATTCTATAGAGACGGTTATGGGTGCTGAACGCTTTGATGGTATCGTTGCCATTGGGGGTTGTGATAAAAATATGCCGGGCTGTATGATTGCCATTGGAAGAATGAATTTACCAGCGGTTTTTGTATATGGTGGTAGCATTCAACCGGGTAAAAATAAAGGTAAAGATATTGATATTGTATCCGCCTTTGAGGCGGTCGGTCGGCATAATAAAAATGAGATTGATGATCAGGAACTGCATCAGATTGAATGTAAAGCTTGTCCAGGACCTGGTTCCTGTGGAGGTATGTATACAGCCAATACCATGTCATCAGCCATAGAAGCTATGGGCATGGCTTTGCCAGGTAATGCTTCTAATCCGGCCATTGGCCATTCAAAAGGAAAAGAATGTGAGGAAGCGGGCAAAGCCGTTATTAGACTTCTTGAACAAGATATTCGCCCCAAAGACATTATGACAAAAAAGGCTTTTGAAAATGCCATTACAGTGGTTATGGCACTAGGTGGTTCTACCAATGCTTTTTTACATCTTTTGGCGATGGCAAATGCTGTAGATGTGGAATTAAATTATGATGACTTTGAAAGAATTAGAAAAAGAGTCCCTCATTTGGCTGATTTAAAGCCGAGCGGTAGATTTGTTATGCAAGACTTAAGCAATGTTGGCGGAGTCCCAGGTGTTATGAAGTTACTTTCTCGCGCGGGACTGCTCCATGGAGACTGCATGACGGTAACCGGAAAAACCATAGAAGACAATCTAAAAGATCAACCGGATTTAATAGAAGGACAGGAAGTCATCAGAGCCATAGATCAGCCGCTGAAAAAAGAAGGGGCACTCTATGTATTAAAAGGTAATCTAGCGCCGGAAGGTGCGGTCTGCAAAATGTCCGGCGTAAGCATTAAGAAGATGCGTGGACCGGCTAAGGTATTTGATACAGAAGAGGCAGCCATAGAAGCGGTTATGTCAGACAGGATTACTGAAGGTGATGTGATTGTTATACGTTACCAAGGGCCCAAAGGAGGACCGGGTATGCCGGAAATGCTTTCCATCAGTGCCATTATTATTGGGAAAGGGTTAGGTGGTAAAGTGTCCTTACTCACAGATGGTCGTTATTCAGGTGGTAGTCACGGTTTTGTGGTAGGGCATATAGCACCGGAAGCGCAAGTAGGCGGACCGATTGCCTTAATTAGAAGTGAAGATACGATTATTATAGATTCAACAAAGGGTGAAATAGCCGTAGAACTAACAGAAGAAGACTTGGAAACACGGCGTCAGGCATGGACGGCGCCCCCACTTCGATATCAAAGAGGTGTTTTAGCAAAGTATGCTAAGTTGGTAGGTTCCTCAGCAAAAGGGGCTATAACAGATTAAAAGTTAGAACAATGCAAAAAATTAAGAAGACTTCTAATACATAAAATAAGACAGTGGTCAAAGATAGATATCTTTGGCCACTGCTTTTTAAATGAAAACCTTTTGTATCAGCATCATATAGACAAAGGTTCCGCTTATGATACTGAGTAGATTATTGCGTTTCCAAAGATGAAGCAAACTCGTTATGAGAATAGCAATAAAAACAGGAAGACTCTGAACATAGTCAATCGGATTAATATCCTTAAGGCTATAGATGATCAACATACTCATAACAGCAGGCGGCAGATATTTTCCTAGATAAGTAATCCATAAAGGGGTTTTTTGATGCTTTCCAAATAATATAAATGGAGATATGCGTATAAGATAAGTAACCAGTGCCATTACAAGAATCAGAATAAAGGTCATGGTTGCACCTCCTTAGATTCAATAAGAGATTTACTTCCCATCAGTCCCACTAATATCATAATCATAGCAGGTAAAATCATATTGCTTGGACCAAAGATCATGACGGCGAGGAGAGAAGATCCAAGACCAATCAAGGAGGGACGATGATCTTTGTAGCCTAACCATTGCTCAATGAAGATAACAACAAACAAAGCGGTCATGGCAAACTCAATACCGGTTGTATCAAAAACAAGCCAAGAACCGATGAGATAACCTATAAGTGTACCGCTAATCCAATAAAGTTGGTTAAGAAAGGAGACAGCAAAAAAAAGATTCTCTTGATCCATATCCTCTTTTAATGCAATGGCACAGAGTAAGGAGTAAGTTTCATCAGTTAACGCAAAAATCATATAGTGTTTTTTAATACCAAAAGTCTTGAAAAGATCGATAAAAGAAAGACCATAAAATAAATGACGTATATTAACAAACAATGTAATCATCGCCACCTGTATGATACTGATGGGATTGACCAAAAGTTGTATGGCCAAAAATTGCATGGCGCCTGCATAAACAAGAACGCTCATGAGTAGAGCCACCCAAAGATCTAGGTCTGACTTAACAACCAGTAGACCAAAAGCAATGCCCACAGAGATATAGCCAAGAAGCACCGGTATGGTCAATGGAAATGCAGATCTAAAAACACGTTTCATAATACACCCCCTAAAATTAATCCTCTCAAGATTACCATGGCGACTCATATATATCAATAGAAATCTATTTAAAAATCATCATTATCTTAGGTTTTAAATTTGCAAAAAAGCGCCAAAGTCGATGATTCCCACCGACTCCAACGCTAATCTATAAAACTATAATCATTATAACTTCAGTAAATTAACTTCAAATTGTATGCCTAAGTAACCAACATCGACCATGAAGTTCCTTTTACTCCACACTCTCCAATACTCCAAGCACAGTCTTTTCAATCAAATCAATATTGCTGATCGCACTGGCATCCGTATCACCTTTGGTATAAATATAAAGCTTAATCTTTGGCTCTGTACCGGAAGGCCTTACAGCATACCAACTGCCATCATCCAACATGTACTTCAATACATTAGAACTTGGAATATCCTTGTAACCACCTAAGTAGTCAATGGCTTCATCAGTTTTAAAAGCGCCAATTGACTTCGGATAATGAGCTCGATAATGGGTCATCATGCGTCCAATTCGACTTTGCCCTTCTACACCATCCAGCACTAAAGAGATTTGCTTTTCTTTGTAATAGCCATAGGTTTCATAGATTTCATTAAGTACATCCAATAAGGTCTTGCCTTTAGATTTGTAATAGCCGGCTGCTTCACAAAGCAGCATAGTAGCACTAACACCATCTTTATCGCGGACACTTGTGCCCACACTATAGCCAATACTTTCTTCATAGCCCATAATATATTGATACCCTTCATTTGCAAGATCCGGTATGCGGCCACAAATGTTTTTAAATCCGGTTAAAGATTCAAATGTGGTAAAGCCATAATCGGCCGCAATAACCTTACCTAAATCACCAGTAACAATAGATTTGACAATGGCCGGTTTATTAGGTAATGTGCCATTTTCTTTCATGCTTTCTGCAATATATTGTACAAGGATGGCGCCGGTTTGATTACCGTTAAAGGGAATATAATGACCACTTGAATCTAGCACTTCAATCGCTAATCGGTCAGCATCAGGATCGGTTGCAATAAGAAGCTCAGCACCAATAGACGAACCTAATTTTTCGGCATATTCAAAAGCCCGTGGATCTTCAGGATTTGGATAATCAACAGTTGTGAAATTTGGGTCAGGATGTTCCTGTTCAGGGACAATGGTAATATCAGTATAACCTTTTTCACGAAGTACGCGCATAACCGGTATACTACCGGTTCCGTTAAGTGGCGTAAAGACGACTTTGATATTCTTGTCCACATCTTGATCACGAAGGGACAGAGACTTAACCATTTTAATATAGGCATCGTCTTCTTTTTGGCCAAGCATAACCAATAGGCCTTGATGAATGGCTTCTTCTTCCGTAATAATTTTAGCACCGCCAAAGATAGGCACTTGGTTGATTTTTTCGGTCATACCATCTGCGATATCATCCAATACCTGTGCACCGTCTTCCCAGTAGACCTTATAGCCACTATACTCTTTAGGATTATGGCTGGCGGTCACATTAATGCCGGAGACAGCGTCTAATTGTCTGAGGGTATAAGATAACTCGGGGGTTGGTTTTAAACGATCAAAAAGATAAGCTTTTATACCATTAGCGGCAAAAACCAATGCTGTAAGTTTAGCGAACTCAGGTGCGAAATGTCGGTTATCATAGGCAATAACGACGCCACTGTCCATGTAAGATTTACCATAATCGGTGATATAATTGGCAATACCTTGTGTAACTTTGGCGATGATATATGTGTTCATTCGATTGGTTCCGGCTCCTAATTTACCTCTAAGTCCTGCTGTACCGAATTCAAGAGATTTGTAAAACCGGTCTTGGATTTGGGTGGTGTCATCTTTTATACTTAATAATTCTTTTTTGGTGTCTTCATCTACATAATCACTTTTTAGCCATGATTCGTACACATCCATATAATTCATATGATCACTCCTTTTCTCTATTCTGAAAACAAGGCTTGTTTTCTAATATATGACGCTTTAACTAACTTATATGAGTATAACATTAATGGACATGAAAAGAAATATGTCATTATGTCATTATGTATCTGGTTTTAAAAAAAGCTATACCAATAGATTTCATGCGCGCATAAATAAATTATTATGATAT
>NZ_JARGDP010000060.1 GCF_029210395.1 Petrocella sp. FN5
CATTAAATTATTGGATTAATGCCACTAAAGATGGTATATTGGTTAAAGAAAAACTAAGGAGACTTAAATGAATACACTAATAGATCTGGATACAATCCGAACAACTGCAGAAAACTATTATCGAAATGGTGATTATTATTGCTCAGAGGCCATTGTTAAGACCATCAAAGATGAATTCCAACTGCCCATATCCGATGACATCATCGCAGCTGCTTCCGGCTTCCCTGTAGGTATGGGTAATTCAGGCTGTAGCTGTGGCGCTGTGATTGGTGGCATCATGACCTTAGGTCTGGTTTTTGGTCGTAGGGATGCCAAAGATAAAAAAGTGGTGAAAACGATGAAGCTGGCCAATGAGCTACACGAGACTTTTAGAAAAAAACATAAAACACTATGCTGTAGAGTTCTCACAAAAGGTATGCGCCTTGGCTCACGTAAGCATATGGACCAATGTATATCTTTTACAGGTGAAGTCGCTGAAGAAGTCGCCAAAATCATCCTCCGAGAATCCGGTAAAAAATAAGATTAATAATGATAAAAAGACCTAAGGTTATCCTTTACTAGGAAATAACCTTAGGTCTTTAATTATAATATGCTCTCAGTCTTGAGATCATGGGGTATCTATATGGTTTCTAATCTGATTTAAATCAAGCAGTGTACCTTCAGATATTATTTTCCCATCCACCACAATTAATGGCCAGATTCTAGACATAAGCGGTTTTATGAGCACCGAATTAACCCTACGTTTCACATCATTGTCTTCATAGATTTGATTCATTCTGTCAATTATCATAGATGCATCACCTACATCATAAGTGTTAAGCTCAATCATTAAATCAGCACCATAGGTTGCTTCAAGTTGATGTTTTAGTATCTCTGGTGTTAATTCTACTTGGTCTCTGGAAGCACACTTAAGTACGCAAGTACTACAGCCAACTTTACTTAACACATCTTTTGATGCTGCAAATATTTCTATCCTTGCTGACATGAAATCACCTCATCTTCTAATATCTTGGTTGTTATTATTATAACAACTTGTAGATTATAATTCGGTATCTCATGTTACCACGCGAATTTTCTTTTCATTGTCTTAGTCATTATCATCGTCGTCATCGTCGTCTACGTCGTCAAACTCAAACTCTATTACTTTACCTGTATAAGCATCTATTTCAATATCATATTCTCGACCTTCAAATATGATTTCCATCTCATACTTTGAATCATTATCATCGTTATCAAATTCGAATTTTACAACCTGACCATTTACTAAGTCTAAAGCTATTTTTTTCGCTGCTTCAAAGCCTATGACTTTCCTGGATGTATTTGTGTCATGATTATTATCTTGATTTCTATCTTCTTCGTCATCATCTTTATCAAATTCTAGCACTTTTCCTGTATATGCATCGATCTCAATCTCATATTCTCTACCTTCGAATATGATTTCTATCTCATACTTTGAATCATTATCGTCGTCATCAAATTCGAATTTTATAATTTCACCATTCACTAAGCCTAAAGCTATTTTTTTTGCCACTTCTATACCAATGACTTGTTTGTCTTCTAACTGTGATGTTGGCTCTATCAACTTTTCTTGTGTTGATCCATCCGCCATGATGGTTAGATCATTTTGGTTGGTCGATGAATCTACTATCTGTGTCATGACAACCGCTTCAATCTGCTTGTTTTCCAAATAGGCTGTTATCATCTGGTTGACTTTATCCACATGCTTCTTTTGAGATTTTTCATCTGAAACGGTAATTGTAACCTTATTATCTTGACCGCCAGAAATATAACCAGTAAGAATCATTAGGTCTACAATATCGTCAATAACTTTTTCTAGATCTTTGTCTTTTAAGGAATAATTAAGCAGTAACGCTTCTGCATCCTCATTTAACGGTTTGATTTCTACAACTTTTTCTAGTCGGTTCGATAGGATCTCAATACTAGGATTGATATCCATCGTAAAGCTGTTTACCGGAGCGTTAAAAAAGAATCCTAAGCCTATTGCCATAGTAAAAATAACTGTTGTTACACCAACCCAAGTTTTATTTACCTTTGCTTTCATAATATTACCTCCTGTTTAAATTATATTATTTGCCTCTATAACAGGTTAATGCACAAGGACCCCCATTTATTGCATATAAATAAAAAAAGAATCTTTGCTTCGTTATGAGCTTTGCTCATATTTCTGAACGGTTCGAAAGGAAAGGACCTTGACGCAAATGCTAGAGTATGACTTGTAGAGAATAAAAAAATATGACTATATATAAAAAGTCATATTTTTAATAATTCATTTAATCAATGTCGATGTCTTCATCATCGATATCATCATCGTCGTCGTTATTGATAATCGTATAGGGGAAGTCAATACGCTCAAGCTCTTGTTTTTCAATGATTGGGCTCAAATCCAGTTCCATATATTTTGCCAAGCTGATTAACTGTTCCAGTGATAGTCTCACCAGATTGTCTACTCTTAACTCAGGAGATAGGATCATCAGATTCCGAATAAATGTCATCTTTCCTTCTGATATACCGTAAGCTTTAGCCATATCTGTAATGGTGTTACTTCGGTCAATCGCTTGTGCCAAAACAATGGGACGAATGCTGTCTTTTTCAAGATGATGGATAATTAGATCCTTAATCTGTTGCTTTTGAAGATTGGCCTTTTCCTTGTTTTCATTATAGACTGAGACCAACATCATATCCTCTGACTTTGTGATGTAGTTGGTCAGCACCAACTTGTCCACAAGGTCCATGGTCACTTCATTCAAGTTTCTTCCCTTGAAATCATAATCTCCAATAAATGTATGGGTTTCCGCATTTAGAGCTATCAACCCTATGACTTTATCTTGTCTGTTGGTTTCTATCTGTATACTTGGGTTAATATCCAGATAGACTGTACTATCAATGGTTCTATATTGAAGCTGTATGCTAAAAAGTACAACTAGGAATACAACTGATGCAACAGCTGTCATATATCCCATCGGTGGTATGTACTTTTTTTGTCTGGTAATGTCATCATGCTTGAGTTGTTTGGTCATCGGCTGCGCTTTAATAATTTCAAGTAAGTCAATGGGTGCCTGGTCAATACCACTTGATAAACGTTCTAATATTTTCTTTTCATTCATCGTGCACCCTCCTTTTCTTCCAATTGTGATCTTAATTTTTTTATAGCCCTATGGTATTTTGAAAGCGTTGTCGAAAGCCCTAAGCCTAGGTTGCTAGCAATCTCTTTATGCTTCATACCGGTAACTGCATGTAACAAAACAATCTGACTTTCTTCATCAGTTAAGTGTTGAAGGGCTGTTTCTAGTACCATCTTATCTTCCGGATCTGTTATATAAGAAAACCGACTGTTATTACTAAGCTGTTGATCTTCCATGTAAACAATACGTTTGTCTTTTCTGAGTTGACTTAGATATAAGTTCTTCGTGATTGTAAATAGCCAGGCCAAGGGTTTACCCATGGGCTTATATAAATGGGCTGCTGAAAGCACCTTAACATAAGTTTCTTGAATCAAATCCAAAGTTTCTTCATGATTTTTCGTCAAAGATAGAGCATAAGCATAGAGCGTTCTTTCTGTCAGCTGATACAGTTCGTCAAAAGCTACCATGTCCGATGCGCCAATGCGCCTAAAAAGACCTTCATCTATATCAAGTTTTTTATAAGTGGGTGATTTAGAAGTCCCATCATCCACAACAAAGGTAAACAATAGCATGTCATTCTCCTTATATTCTGTTAACGTCTAATCCTTCTGTTTTATTGCATCTTTTTTATTCTTTAGGAAAGTCTGTCCTATGTTAACGATTAAAGAAGTCTTTCCTGCCGGAACAATTTGCTTTGCAAAACGAGGCGTAGCCTCTTTGTTCTTCTCTAGGAAAGTCTACCCTATGTTAATGCGTTGAAGCGTCGCATTAACTATCAAAGAAGTCTTTCCTGCCGGAACAATTTGCTTTGCAAAACGAGGCGTAGCCTCTTTGTTCTTCCTAATTGGAACTGCTGCTGGCTGCTGCACTTGCCGCTGTGATGGTGGCAATCATAGCTGCAGTCTGAGCCGCTATAATTGTTTCAATAGATACACTTAAAGTTGTCGTAATCAGTCCATTTTTTTTAGCTGATTCAATATAATAATCGGAAATGATACCGGATGCCAACAATATATTCATCCCTTTGCCCAACCATTTGTATTTCTTCAAGCCCTTAAGCCAAGTGGCGACTTCTACAAAATCTTCACCTAGTACCTTCTCATCCATATCCAATAAGGCTACAAGGCCTATAGCCGGATAATATTCTGTAGTCACCTTAAGCTTATTTTCTTTCATAACTTGGAAAAGATGGCTACATCGATCGACCATATCTCTCTTACTCATGGTACTAAAAGCCAGTATATGTGATAGTGTCTGAAGCCCATTACTTTTAGTAAAACCGACTTCACTTAAAGCTCGGTAATAAGATTCCAACGCATCTACTGGATGACCTGAAGTAGAGAGTAATATGGCCAAAGCATAATCATCGCCGCTGGTTAAGAAAGGATGGTTGGCCTTCATATCCTTATAGATCTCCATAGCTTTATTAATCCTCTGGGCTGCTTGATCATTTGATGTAAGGGTTTTTTCAAGTGCGTAACTTGCCGTACATAAGTAACTGCTCTGCTTAAAACCTGCTTCTTTAAGAAAGGGTTGCCTTCTATACATTTGATCAAAGATCTCTTCCGGATTGTCATATTGAGCGCACAAAAGACCGGCCACAGTAAAATTCATCATACCTCTATAAGGTGAAAATGCACCTGACCTGGTCTTAATATATTTTTTCATGCCTTTGATCCGGTCCACATCTACATCCTTCTTACTCATGGTATAGCTAAGGGCTACAAGATGAATCAGTAAATTGTGTTCCCACATAAAAGGTTTTTCCAATATTAGAAAATTATTCATTAAACGTTCTATTCTTTCTTGATAATATGGCTTCATCCTAATCTCCCTATTCAAATCTCTATACTTGGTTATAGTGTCTAATTTATTGTTCTACCTATCATTTTACCCCATACATTTTACTATAGCCATGGTCATCCCCGATATTTAATGGTATTTTAATTTCAAAGATAAGGATTTCCAGTAACGACTATGAAGTTCCTGGAGCTGGATATATGGCTTAAGCAAGACAGCAGGAGCTGTCCGCCGACTTTTGGTGCAGGACGCACCAATCGGAGGCCGTAGTCATATATACTGTGGAAGGGTTTTCATAGGACCCAGTTAGAATTCATTCTTTAATCTGAATATAAAAACAGCAAGCATTCATTTTCCACCTTTCCCTCGAGGGTCAAAAACGAACACTTGCTGCTATAAATTTTTCATACATACTACGGAAGGGTTTTTATAGGACCACCTCTAAGCCTTAAATCCCCTACTGTTCTCAGTATAAACCGACTCATTCAACTTATTCTTACCATAAGTCAGTCCCGCATAAACCTGTTGACCGTTCTGAATCAGTGGTGCCGTCTTCTGCTCTTCTTTGGCCGCTTGTTGCCATCCAATTAGGAGCATATTCAAAACATCTTTCGCTGATTCTAAGGGCTTCACACTGTTCTTAATAGAAGCTTCAATAAATCGTTTGTTCACGAAAATATACAGGGACATCAAATCTCTTGAAATATCGTATTGAAAATCCAGATTGTCACTTAGTTCCCTAAGTAGCCTTGTTGCTCTATTCATACTGTTGGTAAAGCCTTTTTCATCTTCTTGGTCAAATTTTTCTATAGCTTCATCCATTTCTGTAATCAGCATCTCATAGTTGATGACCACCAAGTCGTTTTGGCTGGCGTTTACAATCCTGGTTTGAAATTCTTTAGCATGTTGTGCATTCATCTAATCACCCTAACCTTGTAAGAGTTGTAGTAATGACTGTGGCCTTTGATTGGCTTGTGCAAGCATGGATGTTCCCGCTTGTTGAATGATGTTCTGTAGTGTAAATTGTGACATCTCATAAGCCATATCCGCATCTAGAATTCTTGATAAGGATGCAGTCATGTTTTCTGAAGCTGCTTCTAAGTTGGCTATGGTATGCTCAAGTCGATTCTGATATGCACCAAGCTTAGACCTAACTGTTGAAATCGTCTGAATGGCTGTATCCACGATACCAATTGCTTCTTGGGCACCACCGGATGTAGATAGATTAAGATCTGTTATACCAAGAGCTCTTGGTGATAAATTCTGAATCCTAATCTCCATAAACTGACCTTCATTGGCACCAATCTGCAAATCAAGAGGGCCTGTCTGAAGAAGGTTCATGGTTACCATACCGATGTCGTCACCTGATACCAGCCTTAATTCAAAATTATTATTTGACTCAAAGACAATATCACGACCAACCGTGGTTACCGTCGTACCTGCCGGGAAACCGTCAATAACATTCGTTGTAGCCGGATCATCAAAAACAATGCTAGAGCCATTAATCTGAACGTTACGTCCTAAATTACCAAAGCCTTTTTCAAGGGTGATATTGCCCGTTTCAAAGCCTAGGCTTTTAGCCGTCGCTATATCCGCTGCATTTGAAGTTGTATTTGGTTTTAAAGTCACTTCAAAACCACCTTTGTTGAATGCTACTAATTTATTTGGTACATCATCGGTAAATGCAAAATAAGTATCACTCGCCAATGCCTGAGTATTAAGGGCCGTTAAAGCGGCTTCTCTTCCTGCTGCAAGATCTAGATCATGACCGGCGCTAAAATCAACGGTTGCTACCGGCGCACCATCTACATATATAGCAAGAAACCCTGTAAGATCATCGCCTGCACCGGTAGATATTGCATCCACAGGTACACTTTTAGTAAGATCAGCGGTCCCGATGCCTGTTACAACTGTGCCTAATTCAAAAGCACCTAACTCACCAGCTAATGTAACATCATTGGGCTCTGCTGCATTCGCCGGCTCAACAACAAGAGGCTTAGCAGAATAGACAACCAATTCTCCGGTACTGGAATAGGAAAGTTCAAGACCGGGTATACCAGCTAGTTTTAACTTCTCATATATACTTTGATTGGTGTCTGTGTTGTTTAAAGATACAGTTGTACCATTAATCAAAACATTGCCACCTGGCGCTGTTATGGTCGTGTTGGTGCCTATGTCTATCATGGTTTCAAATACATTGGCTGTATTGGGTTGAAAATGCTCATTATCAAGACCCAGTGCTCTAAGAAGACTTAGGTCCCCTGTTACATTCAATTCTCTTGGACCAAATTGGTTCATTGACAGACTAAGTGCTTTACCATTACCAAACGGTGGTACCGGTTCAATACTGATGCTTACATCCACCCTTGAAGACAAGTCTCTAAGCTTAGAGAAGACTTCTTCACTGGTATCACCTGTTTTGATGGTTACTTGCTCACCGTTGATGTTAATCGTGCCTGCAACTGTTGCTTTACCATTACCATCAAACAAGTCAACAATACCGCCAATATCTTTAGTCACACTTGCAAGTTGGGATACTTCAAAAGAGTAGACCCCAGCTTCTACCGTATCGCTCATAGATACAATGTCAGCGATATCTGCATTGGTGGAGAAGGCTCTACGGTCGATATCACCGTTTAAGAGCTTCATTTGATTGAATTCAATGGATGATGAGATTCTTTCAATCTCGTTTTGCATTTGTCTAACTTCATCTTGTACTGCTTTTCTGTCTTGCGCATCGTAAGTGCCATTTGAAACTTGAACCGACAATTCCCTTATTCTTTGTAGCATAGCGTGCACTTCATTTAATGCACCCTCTGCTGTCTGTATTAATGATATGCCGTCCATGGCATTTCGATTCGCCTGTTTCAATCCTCTTACTTGCGTGTCCATTTTTTGAGTGATTGCGAGACCTGCCGCATCGTCCGCTGCATTATTGATTCTAAGGCCAGATGATAATCTTTGTAATGTTTTGTCCAACTTGCTGTTAGATTTATCTAGCTGATGCAGGGCACGAAGTGAAGGAATATTGTGGTTAATTCTCATAGTGTACACACCTCTCTGATTGAAATTTTTGTGACAGACATTCTTTTTCCTTAAAGATGATGCTGCCTTGGCAATGATATTTCATCACGTCGTTAGTTTTCTACAGTGTTTATCGACATATTTCTCAATTATTTTAGTTAATAATGAAAAATATGTTGATTAATCATTTTTTAACGCCTTTTCTTTGGCTTCATCCATCTTTTGAATGATGGTAGAAAGGCCGGTTGCAATCTCGCCTACTTGTGTCGGTAGTGTTCTTGGCTTTTTTTTTGAGTCGTCTTGTTTTACTTCCATTTTGACCTCCTAAATCTGAATCTCAAATGTAGATCCGTCTGTTTTTCTAATCATGATATTTTCAACATCATTTTTTTGCAAACCGGTTATGGGATCTTCAGCCACAAAATTGTTATAACTGATGCCACCAAAACCGAAATTGGTTTGTGCAACCATCTGCTTAATCTCATTTTCAAAGCTCTTAACCAGTTCTAAATCTTCTTTGTTGGATGATTGAATATTCATGTGCATTGTTGTTTTTTGAATCTCTACCAACGCCTGAACTGTGCCTAGATTCTTAGTTTTGAAACTCATAAAAATCTTAATGCCTTCCAAATCTTCTCTTATATTTGCTTCATCGTCACCTAGAATATACAGGTTCAGTTGACTGATTTCTCCACCCATCATAATCGGTATCTGGTAATAATTATCCTTAAGCTGTATCATTTGAGTATGGTTTAGAGTCGAACTTGCACCTTGTATATTCTTCACATCATTAGCTTCCAAAGTATTCTTCCCATCAAGAAGCTCTTGCTCTAGGTTTGTCAACAGTTTTTTTAAGTTGTCTATGGTTGTTTCACCTTTTAGCAGACCTTCTGAGACGCTTTTCACTTGCTCTACCATTCGGCTTTTCTCTTCCTCATTTTCAAGGGTATTGATGGCATCTCTTAACCGTGTCATAAGCTCAAAGGGTTCTTTGTTAAGGGCCATGGCCTTCTCCAAATGGCTGGGTGTTATGGGCATTTCGTTTTTGATCATTGTCTTGACAATCTCCGGATGCTCTTTGGCAAATTCCAGATATTTCATGATTTGTGTCTGTTCCTTCATGCCAATTTCTTTTTGACTAAGTTCATTGACCCTCTCCATATGGTTTTTTAGATTTTCAAGAGGCATTTTTTCATGATCTTGAAGCTTTAAGTCTTCTAGTGTCTGAGTTAACTTGGGTTGACTCAAAGTCGTTATAAAGTCTTTGACTTGAAGGTCCAAAAGCTCTTTCCTTAACATATGAACTTCTGATAACGCAATATCCATATCATCCAGTGCTGTTACAGTATTTAACAGTGAATGGGTTGCTTTCCTGCCCATATTTTCAATGGCACTTAGTACTTGCTCTCTAATACTGCCCTTGGGATGTATCACTTCTAAAGTTCTGCCAAATTCATCGTCAATATCTGCAGCAATAGACGGCTTGACTCCTTTAGTCTTCTGAATGAATTTGGACGCTTCAAAAAGTTGTTCTAGATTTAAGGGCAATCCATTCTTGACCAAAAATCCTGTAGCAGCTCCTTTTGAGCGGGTCACTGTATCGAAAGTTCTATAGATGCCCATTAAGCTTTCCCGTTCTTTAGCTGTTAAAGTTTTAGAGGCATCCAACTCTACTATCAAACGGCTGATTTTCTCTGATCCGGTTTCACCAAAGACTTCTTCAAAACTACCCATCCATTCCAGCATTTCATCCATATCAAGATCTAGGGGGGTAATACCTGACTTAATCATGGATATAACCATATGTGGGTTCATTCGGGTTGTAATGGTTTCAACTTTACTCTGTACGACCTGAATCTGAAGTATATTTTCAGCGGTTAAGGGCATTTCATTTCTGGCTAAAATCTGTACCGCCTCTGTAGCTTTAGGTGTCACCTCTAGATTAAGATCTTTGAGTATGGACTCAATCTGATCAAAGGTTTTTTCCACCCGGTCTCCTAAATCTGCTCTAACCTTCGTTCCGTTTTCCTCATATTGTTTTATGGCCGATTGGGCCTGGGCCTGGGCCTGACCATTGCTAAACTTAGCTATGAATGCTGCATCCTCATCTATGGTCGTAGCTGTAGATATTTCTTTTATGGTCATGGCAGGCTGCCCCATAAGCCGAAACAATACCGAATCCGACAATGTATCGACCTGTCTGACTTGATCCATGGTCCTTGTCATGGTTTTAAGGTCCTTATTGGTGGGTAACCATTCGTGACCTTGAGCCAAGCTACGATAGATCTGCTGTTCATGATCTCTTAGAGCTTCTACTACTCTTTCTAAAGGTTCTGTTGTGATTTTTATGCCTTTACCTTCTAGTTTTGTTGCTGCTTCTATTGACATTTTGAGTCGGATTTCCTCCAGATGACGTTTATGACTAATGGCCTGTTGAAGCACTTTTAATTCCGGATTTTCAGGTAGGTTCAAATCCTCTTCATTAACTGCTTCTACCTTAAAAAGTTGCTCTAAAGTCATAGGTGTATCTTTTTTTGTAGCCCATAAGATATGCGAGTCCTGTATCTTATGTAGTTTATTGATGAGAACAACAGGATTCATATTCAAAATGGTCTGTTCTTTGATTATCTCCTTATTATCAGTATGTATATGATCTAAAGGACTAAGAACGACCTGATCTGTCGGTTGATTATGTTTCATCTGATGGATGATATTTTTTATGGTAATATCTATATCTACCTCGGCCATTTTTTTCATTGGATTAAGCATAAAATCTATCTTGCTCTTTGTGATATCAATATTACGAGAAATCATGTCTTTGGTGACTTCTATGGCTTTTAATGTCGGTTCCATTTCATTTTTTTCCAAGTATTCTTTAACCATCTTCGTCATGTCTTCATGCCCCATATCCAAATGTGTAACTTGTGGTAAAGGTGTATGAATCGCTTTATAAGCTTCCTGAATGGTTGTTGGTGCTTTATTACTCACTAAGGTAACGCCTTTAGCGTCGGATTGAGCTAGGATCGTCTTAAGCTGTCCTAATACTTCATTGATCTTATCTAGATTTTTCTTATTAACAGGCATGTCACTGGCTTTAAGATGACCAATAATTCTTTCTAATTGATCCACATCCTTATATTGCCCTTTATAATGATTCACTTCTATATTTATCGCTTCTTTGATGGTTTTAAGGTCATGGTTATAGATGGCTTCCTTATTGTTTCGTACCACTTGGGTTATAAGACTGATACTTAACTTATTGATATTTAGCTCTTGTTGAAGCATGGTTTTCACATCATCAGAGGTCATTTTATTCACCAATTCGCTTAAGTCTGTCTTAACTTGTTCTACCATCTTAAACAATGCTTTTTCTTCAGATACGTCAAGGGGTTTGATTGCACGAATCAGTTCCTTTGGATAGGACTTGGATACCTCCAAGGATTTTTTTCTACCGGATGGGTCGGGGATAGACCCTATATCCTCTGCAGATTGGTTAGGCGGTAAATACTTTAGTTCTATACTATCTTTTTTGACTTTTGTCACTTCAAGTAATAGATCTTCACCAATAGCTTCAACAACCGGTATGTGATTTTTGAGCTCAATGAGGCGCTCATCTAACAGGATGGTTGTCATGCTATCATTTTTCTTCACCACTTGAGCATTAAGCACCATGCCTTTTAAGTATGCGTTTTCTCTTATATTCGAATCAACACTGGGTTGATTATCCATCCGTATATGTATACCCTGGGTCATTTTACCATCTCCATTCTTCACCTATTTCATCGGCATCTATGAACCATTACTTGAGTAAGAAAGCACTTATTCCAATTAGTATTTCTTAGCGATGGTAATCCACATGTTAAGGATGAAGGTCCCCTCTCATCCGCGGTGGATTAGGCTGACTTGTCAGTCAAGAGCGTAGAAATACTTTGGAAGATGTGCTTTAAGAAAAAAAGTCTCTAAGCTTTTTCACTTAGAGACTTTAAACATATGGGTTATCCTAGAATTTGTCATTAGCCTTAATATTTAGACTCGGAATTTATCTACTTCCATTTTAAGGCCATCTGCATTTTTCTTAGTGCTACTAATCTCATCTTGAACACCTTTTGCTTGATTCTTGGCTTCATTGATTCGATTGGCTATAGCAACTGTTCCGCCTGCGCCTTCATTTGCCGCTGATGCTACACCATCAATGGTATCTAAAACACTTTGAAGTGAAGCCAGTAACTCTTCTGATGTCGCACTAAACTCTGTTACCAAATCATCAACAAAACCGGCATCTTCGCTATAATGATCTGCAATTTCCAGCATGGATTTATAGTCATTATTAACATCCACCGACATGAATTCAAGCAGTTCATGGGCACTACCGGAGAGATTCTCCACAGATCCAGTTACCTTAACGGTAACATCTTGAATCTTAAGTACCGTGTTCTTAGATTGCTCAGCTAACTTCTTAATCTCATCGGCAACAACGGAAAAGCCTCTTCCTGACTCGCCGGCCCTTGCCGCTTCTATGGCTGCATTAAGTGCTAGTAAATTGGTCTGCTCTGTTATTTGCATGATGGACTCAGATAAGATGTCAATCTGCTCAACAACTTTAGATTCATTAATGGCATGTTCAAGTCTTTGTTTGGTACTTTCAAAAATCTCTGATGTTTTCTTCTGAGCCATGTTCACATCTAACTTGGTTTTTTCTGCACGCTTGCTAATTTCACTCGCTGCAATTGAACCATCTTGTGAACGTTCTGCAATAGACTGAACCGCTTTCTCAATCTCTTGTGATGTTGCTGACATCTCCTGTGATGATGCTGCTGTCTCTTCCATGTTGGCTGCTAGACCTTCTGTTGTTGAAGCCACTTCTTCCAAATTATTATTAAGGTGATTAACATTTCCCATAACATTTTCGACTTCTTTTTTAATACTATAAGATTCTTTCTTAATATTGTTAATCAAATCTTTGAGAGAGATATTCATGCTGTTTATAGCGCCTATTATTGATCCGATTTCATCTTTTCTTGATAGGTATCTCTGGTCTATTTCTTGTGTGAAATCACCATCTGCAATGGTATTTAAGTATTCTGAAGCTTTGATAATCGGACGGGTGATAAATATCTCACTAAAGAGATAAATCAAAATACCCGACAAGACCAAGATGCCACCAACAATGAGTAGGGTTCTTATTACCATTTGCTGTACGCCAAAATAGAGCTCACTTCTTGGTATGCTGATTAACAGTTGCCACCTCGTACTTGGTAGAGTCGTAAAATATACCTCACTGGATTCACCATTTATATCAATGATTTCCATACCTTCACTACTGGTGGTTAGAGCTTCTTTCATCAGCTGTAATTCCTCATCCTCAGATATATTCAATTTCATTTGTTTTTCTTTTATTGGATGGGCTAAGATATTGCCCTGACCATCCAGTAACATGGCAAAACCATTTTCACCGATTCTAACACCGTCAATCAATTCTTGTATGGTTGTCAAATCATAGTCCGCAGATACTACGCCTAGTACATTGTCACCTGAACCTATTGCAACAGATGTGGTTATCATCGTAATCCCCGAAAGTTCATCAAAATATGGGTCTGTCCATCCTACACCACTTTCTGCATTTTTACCTACTAAGTACCAGTCATTAGATGGATAATCGTACTCGGGACCTTCATAATCCTCTGTATAGACAATATCATCGCCATCTTTATAAAGATAAGGCCCAAAATATTGTGTGCTCGTATTATAGGTATATGGTTCAAGCCATAAACCAGATCCAAGTGTGTTGGGATTAAGAGGTAATATACTCTCTATGACCTTACTATAATCTTCTTTTGTCATCTCGTTTCCATAGCTTGTATAAATGTTTCCAATAGATTTTGCGATTTGGCTATGAGAGGTAAATTCATGTTCCATACTCTCAACCAGATATTTTAGATTATAATCCACCTTCTCAGCAATTTGAGTGGTGATTTCCTTTTGTGAATCTATAATGTTTGATGCTGCTATACTTATGGCCACAATAATAATAATGGGTAAAAAAATAGCAAGAATCTTGATTCTGATTGACATGTGCTTCTTCATAAAAAGCCACCTCCATGGGGTATTATCATTTTTGACAAGGATGGTTTAAGAGGTTATTGGAATATTGTTTGGGTGCTTAATGATGTAAATAAAAGAGTTCTTCTGATTAACAAAGACTGTTAAGTACATTTTACCACCTATTGAAGCCAGATACAAACTATATAAGAAATGAATGTCATATAAACTTGCACCGACTCCTATAATGAAATCAGTTTTATTTTACTGGAATCTGCTGGTTATAGTATCAATAATAAAAAGTTAAATTGTCGTTAATATCTTAATATTATCACTTTTTTTTAGGACTTTTTATGTTATAATTGGCTAAGGTGTCAATACTACATGGTTAAACTAGTTTTGATACCTTAACCATGATTTGCATACAAAAATCATCACAGGAGGTTGTTATGCTCACTTTTGATAATTATGCCCTTAAGCTCTTAGAGGACTTAAGCCATTCATATGAACATACGCATTTGGACAACAGCGGTAATCATATTCGTATCCTGTGTGACGGATACATCGTTGAACTTGTCATTAAGGAATTGTTTTTAGACTATAAGGCCAATAACAATTATGTTGCGATCCTTAATCGAATTCTGACCTCTATAACAGAGTTTGAAAATACTGACGACGGTAAGATTGATTTAGACAAAGTCTATCCTCTTGTTAGAAATCATCAAGACATAGTGGATGAACCTGATTGGTTATATACACCATACTTCCTGAATCTTAATATATGTTATGTTCAGGAAACTGGCATGAGCAAAAGACTTTTGACAAAACACCTTTTGGAGGATTATAAAACAATCAATCTCGTCAAGATTCATGAAGCTGCATATGAAAATCTAACAAAGACTCAATGGACGCTTTCACAACCTGATAAAGATTATGATATCTACATGGTACATGGTAATGGTTATAGTGGCTCTTTGTTATATCTAAATGAACTTCTTGATCAGGTTAAATCAAAGCTCGGCGAGACTTTTTTAACAGCTATGCCTCATGCAGATTTACTTTTATTTACAGAAGATAATATGGCCTATGCTAAGATGCTCAAGACGATCATTCGTCATGATCCTCTTCCTAATACATCTAGGTTACTTTACCGGTATAATAAAGACACTTTTTACTATTATGACATGAACGACATCATAAAAGTGGTGAAATAGTAAACGTCTAACTATATAGTTTTGACACCTAAACCGTACATATAATTA
>NZ_JARGDP010000061.1 GCF_029210395.1 Petrocella sp. FN5
TTATTGACTTGAGCAATCTTATCAATAGTATTCTCAAGTGCTTTTTTATTCTCGATAACATTTCCTGCATAAGCAGTAGTTGATGTTACCAATGTGAGTATCAATACAATAATTAGTAAACTATTCCATTTTTTCATATAAATATTCTCCTCTTTTAGTCGGTAATGTCAAGTTTGACACTCCTATTTGTTATTTGAATCGCTTCATTTAATGCTTCAGTTTATTTGGTATCTCACTTTGATAGAAAATCAGACTAAACTGTGTTGATGCCGCTTGAGCTACAACCAAAGCAATAAATGCAAATGCGGTACCAGAGTACTTACGTACAAAACCTATTTTCTTCATTCCTTTCACCTCCTCTTACTATGCTCCCTATGATTAATGAAATTGTCGCTACTACCGCTCCCATCAATGTACTCATCAAAATACTACTCTGAGGTCCAAGCAAAAGTAGTTGGACAACGCAAATCATCACAATAAATATGCAGACTTTCTTACTACGTTTCCATACTGATTCATATTCCCGGTTCTTAATTTCTCGGTTTTTGTTATCGACCGGTCCAATCCTGAAAACACTCAAGACTATAAAACCAAACATCATGATTAGGACTAACACAGTCATTCTACTTACAAGAGCATTTATTAGCAGCAAATTGACTATGTACACCACTATGGTCAATATGTTACACCTAAATGGAGTACTTGCATGATACCCACCAGCAACGACTCTTATCGGTATAATTCCAAAGAAGAAAAAAAATGTTTCCTTCCACCAGCCGGTAATGGCACTCGTTGTAATTACAACAAGTAAAATTGACAGGTTAATCAATAATTGTTCTGTTCCATATAGATATACTTCATAATCTTCAGATTCAATTATCATTTCATGCATAAAAAAAGATGTTAACGTTTTAGCAAATTGCTTTATCAATCCTCCACCTCCAACAATTTGATTCAACTATAACATCTTACATTTTTTTTACAATCGAATTGGAACCAAACACCCTTGAAAAGCAATTAAAATAGTTTTTAGATCAAAAACTATAAACTTAATTTTTTATCAGGAAGCATTATTTGTACATTAAAATACATATCACTGCAACCAATATGGCATATGCCTCCATATTTCTCAACTGCCGATTCAATATTTTCAATACCTGTTCCAATCTCGCCTATAATTCGCTCCTTTCTCGAAGAAATATACTTTTTATTACTCACTTTTATTGTTTTGGGATTATATGTGTTTTTTATATCTATCAAAGCACACCCTTTTTTATACTTCATTTGTAATTGGATCATTTTTTTCTGCTCATCGTCAGTTATTCTCTCACACGCTTCAATCGCATTATTCAAAGCATTATCAATAATTATACAAAGATCCATATTATCAACATAAAGAAGCTCAGGTATTGCAATTTCATGCTCAAAAGCTATTCCTAATGTATTTGCTTTTGCTTTACGGTTATTTATTATTGCATCAACAACAATATTTTTTGACAGAATACCCTTCTTTTCAATATTCAATTCATTGGATAACTTCCCTAAATATTCTATAGCTTCCTGTATCATATTTTTTGTGAGGTATCCATCAATTGCAATGAAGTGCCCAATCATATCATGTCGAACCTTCTTAATTTGATTATATCCGGCAATCACATTCTCATATTGATCCTGCTGATACAATAGCTGCTGTTCACGAAATCTGTATTTATTATTCTCATCTACTTGAACAATGATACTATCAAATAGGTGAAATACGATTATATTAATATAAAGAATTACAACGCATGATAACACTCCCATTTCGCTCACCGTTCCACTCACAACCGGTTCATAAATACTTGCAATCGCTAATACTATACTGGTTATTGGAATAGTAATGATTAGCATCCAGGAACTCAGAGATATTCTGGATGCATTTCTCCTCTTAAATCTAATAATAAACTCTATAAGAAGCATCATGAGAATTTTTGATACAATGCTTCCTAAAAATAAAAACATTATGTTTTCTCTTACATTTTGTATCTGATCTCTTAACATAGCTCCTATCAAAATCACTGTTATTAACTCTGTAATCAGCGAAAATACCAAAAGGAATATTGCAATTATCAGTTTAACATGAGCCTTCCCCTCGAAGAAGAAGTGACCTATTACAAAATAAAGCACAAACCCAACAATTAAACTAATGCCTAATGTTTCGAGTGAAGTATTGATTACCGTTGCAATAACAAGTATCGCAATTAGACTCCATTTCATGTTGATCGGTTTAATTTTTTTCATACTTAATAGGCAGTTAAATAACCTTAATGCAATAAATATACCAACAATATTGCTCATAAAAAAAATGATTTCACTAATGTAGCTAATCATTACATTTCTCCCATCATATATACCAAATATTTATTTTTTATCACATCAGCATATTTATCGCTATAAATTAGTCTCTCATCATTTGAAATAACAACTTCTCGTATCCCAATTTCTTTAATATGGTGCACATTAACCAGATAGAATCTGCTGATTCTGATAAATCCATCCTTGCACAATCTTTTTTCTGCATTACTGATGTTTTCGTTATTTTCATATTCGTTATCACTGGTATGCAAAATCACTTTCTTCTTATTACTTTCAAAATAAAGCACATCTAATAGCCTAAGTGCTATTATTTTCTCTCTTGACTTGATAAGATATGATTTATTCATTGTAACTTGAATTTCATCTATTGCTTTAGCAAGTACTCGATGTAATTTTGATTCATCAACCGGTTTTAGTATAAAATCATACGCATCAATACTGTAGCCTTCAACCGCATATTCAATTACAGATGTTACTATTATTATAATACCATACTTATCATGCTTCTTAATGAGTTTTGCAGTCTGAATGCCATCCAATTTTTTCATCTGCATATCAAGTAAAATGATAGAGTACTTCTTTCCTCTTTCATAAGCTGCCACTAGTTCTTCTCCAGAATCGAATAAATCAATCTCAATCGACTCATCCAGCAACAAATCACGTACATATTTTTCAATTTCTATTTGTTGCATTTTGTCATCTTCACATATTGCAATTGCTAACATATTCACACTCCCTTAGGCTATTATAAACCTGACCTTAACCTTTCACAGACTTGAATTGATTTCTAAATATACTGCTTATTATTTTCACAAATGGCCACACATTCATTTGCTGCTCCTTCATACTATCCCAAAAGCATTATTATGATGTCCAAATTAAACATCCTCCATCAATTAGAAGAACGTTTATTCTTTATATTTGTTTTTGCTTATGGGAAATTTTGAGCTTTTTGACACTACTTTTTTTCAATCCTATAACCCTAGAGGCCCTCACCTCTGTTCATATTATCCCATTTCTTAGTATTACTGACAAGCATATGTAGTCAAAATACTTCTAATACACTAGATACTAGACACTTGTAACTATTTTCCGATATCTTTAGATTTCATATTATTGCCCTTTTCTAATGGTTGGCTAATATGAAAAAAGTAGAACGCATTCATCCCAATCCAGAAAATAATATTGACGTGGACCTTCATAAGGCTTATAGTATTCCAGATAGGAGTGACAAAAAATGCAAAAAAAAATAGCCTTAAAATTAAATCAATATGGCTTTTACGGATGGTTCATTCTGTTCTTATCCGCCATAGCTATGTTTTTCTCTTCCCCAGGACAAACCTATTCCATATCTGTTTTTATTGATTCTTATATATTGGAATTTGGTTACTCTAGAACCCTAATCTCAAGTATTTACTCTATGGCCACGGTTTTATCCGGTATTCTTATGATCTTTGTCGGTAAGGCTGTGGATCATTTCGGTTCAAGATTCATGCTCGTGACCGTTGGTATTCTTTTGACTTTGACTGCTTTTTTTAATAGCTTTGTGGCCAATATTCCCATGATCTTTATCGGATTTTTCTTACTACGCTTTCTCGGACAAGGTTCTCTAACCTTGATTCCGGCTTCACTGGTGCCTCAATGGTTCGACAAACGTAGAGCGCTTGCCATTAGCTTATTATCTCTGGGCACCATCTTTGGTAATCTGCTAGTACCTGCATTTAATCTACATATGATTAATACCTATGGTTGGTCAAATGCGTGGCGCAGCTGGGCCTTACTTCTACTTTTTGTTCTCGTACCGCTGATGTGGTTTTTTATTGTAAACAAACCTGAAGACATCGGCCTGCTACCGGATAATAAAGCGCGAACTGACAATCTGACCCCAGATCAAGTTTTTGATGCCATGGCCAAAAAATCCTTTAGTTTAAGTGAAGCGCTTCGCACAAAAGAATTCTGGTTTGTTGGTATTATCTCCATGATTATTCCTATGGTGACCACCGGTATGATGTTTCACTTCT
This sequence comes from Petrocella sp. FN5, assembly GCF_029210395.1. GTDB lineage: Bacteria > Bacillota > Clostridia > Lachnospirales > Vallitaleaceae > Petrocella. The sequence continues at coordinate 4,377 of NZ_JARGDP010000061.1, forward strand.
TCTCACTTATGGCCAGCAAGGGCATCCCTGAATCTTCGACTGCTTTTGTCATAGGTCTTGTGGCTTTGCCCGGCTTTTTGATTCCTGTCATAGCCGGTACCATCATCGACAAGTACCGTTCCAAACATATATTAATGTTGACCCTGGGACTCTTGACCTTGGACTTGCTCTTTATGCTTAAGGTTCAAACTGTAATAGAAGCCTCTATCTTCATTCTTATCTATGGCCTGGTTACCAATGTTCAGAACGTAACGACGAATGTTATATGGGTACGTTATTTCGGAAGGTTGCACCTTGGAAGCATTCGTGGTGCGGCTACGGTTTTCATGGTTATCGGGTCGGCCTTTGGTACCATACCTTTTGGTCTTAGCTATGACCTAACCGGGGACTATCAAGCGGTCTTCATCGTTATGGCTGTTGCCACAATCTTAGGTATGATAATGGCCTTATTCATTAAAAAGCCTGTTAAGTAAATGTGTCTTTATTCTTTTCTGCAAAGACATGATAAATCCTTGAGTCAGGCTTGTATTCAAATAATTTCTTAAACTTTGATAAGCTAAGCTTTGATAAGACTTTATTGATGACTTTATTTCCTGTGAAAATACACATATACCGTTTTTCTCGCCTACAGCCTAGACGTTCTTTGGAGCTTTCTGCTGTTTGTCCAAAATATATAGTTTTGGATTTTTGCTTTATACCTAATCTTAGAATATAAATCAGCATATTGTAGTATAAGTCGAGTGCATCCCTCTTCGCATAGTTCATGCCACCGAATAAGAAATACAAACTATCTTTTTCTACTTTTACCATGACAAAGGCGACCGGCTTCTGATCATGGTAAAAGACATGAATATCATCCTTAGAAGTCTTGAAAAATTCTATGGGCAATGTCTCCAGTGGATACTTAGATCGGTTAAGCACTGCCTTATATAAAGCATATAGCTGATCATCAAAGGTCTCATTATGAATCTTCACAATTCTTACGGTTCCTAGTCTCCTCAAGGCTTGTCGCAGTCTGCGTCTATAAGGACTTCTAAGGACTGACACATAGGTCTCAAAATCCTCATAATTGTTATCAAAAATACATGTATCCAGGGTTCTACCATAAGGGATGCCTTGGGGTATTTTTTCTAATGTTCTTATATTCAATATCAAATGAAGCCCACCTTCTTCTTGAAGGTGATGTATTAAGGCTTCAAGGTTACCAAAATAGCCTTCCCCATCTATAGATACGGGCAAGGCAACCATGGTTATGGGTACATGTAACTTGAACCTTCCAAACGTAAATAGGTTCATCCTTCTCTTAAAAGTATAGCAGCCAAATTCCGGATGAAGGTGATAAGTAAAGCCTTCTTCCCATGTTTCATCAAATAGGAGTGCATCTTTTTTCAGCCAATCATTGTCACAATACCTGTCCCAATCTGCCGGACGATGTGATGAACATCTTACTTCATATTTTTTTCTCATAAGTCACATATTCCCTATATGGTTTTTGAGCGAATCTTGAGGTGATCTGTCTTGAGGCACTGTTATCTCCATGAATCCAACTGGATATGAGATGTTGTGATGCTTTTTCTGCCGCTTCCATAACCCCATTAAACAGAATAAAAATGGCCGGTGTGCCACGGTACTTGGCCTCGACACCGATTTCCACAATTTTTATGGTTTTGGGATTTCTTTTCAACAGCCTATATTGAAGAAAAGTACGTATGCCTGCACCCCTACTGCTTTTGACCAGTTCATTAAAGTCCGGATACCAAAGGATGAAACCAATGTCCTTGCCGTCTTTTTTTACAAAAAGCAGATTCTGATGGTCCAGTAAAGGCATCATGCTCTTAAAGAGTTCTACATCTTCATCATAATCCCTTCTGAAGTAATAACTATGATCGGTAAAAATGTTATTGTTCAAGTCTGTATATCTTTTCAAGGATGCTCTAAGGCCTTTTCTTGAAAAATCAGCGGCTTCCAAGGTATAGGGTGCCATCCTTAGATGCAGTTTGCTACGTAGATGTAGAACCCTAGGGGCAATGCTTTGTACTTCGTCTTTATAACTGACAAAGGTATGACCTTCAAAGGTCTTAAAAAAATCAGCGTAATAATCCGGATTATAAGCTTCACCAAAAGAAGGATGCCCGGAACCAATGGTTAGAAAACCCAGTCCGTTGTTACAGTGACCGTCTATACCGATGACCAACTTATCACAACCCAGTGTCTTTCCATAGGCTTCTGCATAACTTAGAAGATGTTCTACACTTTCCTTCGCTTCCATAATCGCTTCAAAGAAAGCCAAATACAGGACTTTCGGTTGTTGCTCATGACATATCAAGACCCCTTGACAATGGAGATCCTTTTCTACACTGACCGTTATCATGACTTGTTTGGATTTCTTGTAAAAAACACCTTTAGGATTGCAGACCAAGGCAAATAGGCCTTCTTTGTTATTTTTGAAGGTCTGATCTTTGCTATATATTTTTTTGATCATCTGCTTATAGATGGATTTCTTTTCATGGTCTTTGATGATTCTAACTTTCATCTGCTTCTTCCTGACTTCATTCATTCATTGGCTTATATAATATTTGGTGTGATGCCCTGATGGATCTGATAGCGGTAATAGAGGTTCACATATAGATAGAACAAGGACCTTAAAGGTTGCTTGAAAAACTGGGGCCTTATGAGGGTTCTTTTGATAATGGCTCTGATACCAAATACTTCTTTATACAGATCCCAGTAGGCCTCTGTTAAGGCGTCCATAGACATATGAATCGGTTCATGTACGGCCATGGTACCGTTATAACTGTAGATGTCTTTAATAACAATGCGCCCTGCCGCTTCCATCTCATCAAAAAACAACGTCCCCGGTATCGGTGTTAGTATGTAGAATCTGGGCACCGTTATTTTCTGATCGATAATAAAAGTAGCTGTGGCTTTAATGCTCTCTAGGGTATCCCCGTCTGCACCAATGACCATCTCTGTGGATACATCAATACCGGCTGCTTGGATCTTTCTAATCTGCTCGCCATAGCGATCGACTTTGGCCCAAGCTTTCTTCATATGCATCAGGCTTTCTTGGGTGATGCTCTCAATACCAAAGGACAGGGCAATACAACCGCTGTCTGCTACTGCTTTTAGAACCTGAGCATGGTCAGCTATATTAATGGAGCACTGGGAGAGCCACTGCATCTTCAAGTCTTTAATCGCCTTGCATAAGTCCAGTAGATAATCTGTATCTGAGAAAATATTGTCATCCAACAATAAGAACTTCTTATAGCCCAGTGCCTTAACCGCTTTGATATCCCGAATGACTTCTTCTATATCACGCTTATAATACTTGTTCTTATACAAGCAATAAACACTGCAAAAACTACAGGCGTGGGGACAGCCTCTTCCGGCTTGGACCGGTAAGAAATCGCCAATTTTTTTCTGTGTCAGTAGCCTATAGTCCGGTGTCGGATAGGTCAAGGTCTTAAGGGGCATATCATATAAGGGCTTCAGCTTGCCTTGTTTGTAGTCTTCAATCAATGTGGGGAAGCTAATCTCTGCATCGCCAATCACCACACTGTCACAGTATTTGGCGGCTTCTTCCGGCATCAGGCTGACCATATAGCCACCCATGACAACGGTCTTGCCTCTTGCTTTGAAGGCTTTGGCGATATCAATGCTTCTGACGATGGCATGACCCATACCGGATATGGCTATCAGGTCGGCGTCCGTATCAAAGTCAACGGCTTCAATGGTTTCAAGGCATACTTCAAATTCAACGTCCGGTGGACACAAAGCCGAGAGTATGGCCGGTGCCAGACCTACGAAATAAAGTCTGCTTTTTTTCACCAACTGGTCCCGATTATGATAAGGGGTAGATTGTATAAACAAGATTTTCATATTAGCCCCCTTTGATTTTTTCTGTCAGATATGCTTTTAACATCTTTCTGTAAAAATCCAAATCCATGAAATCATAAATGCCTGTTTTCTTGGCTATCTTATAGAGCCTGATAAAGAGTCGATAGTAAGCTCTGTAAAATGCTTGTCGGCTCATATGTATAGGGTCCAGTACCAGATGCAGAAAATCCCAATCTTCTATAGACGTAGACGTAATCTTATCTTTATAAGTTTCATAAAGTGGGGTTCCCGGTATGGGTGTAAAAATCGACACGGTGACGTATTTTAGGTCATGTAAAACAACCCAATCATATAGGTCCTCAAAATAAGTTTCAGTTGCTTCAAGGGGCGCAATCATCAAACCAATGCAATGAGATGTTGTTTCTTGAATCACTTTCACACAAGCACTGTTATGGTCCAGATTACTGCCCTTGCCATAGCCGTCTAATTCTTTATCCGTAACTGCTTCAAGTCCTACTAGAAAATACTTAAATCCGATTTCTGATAAAGCATGAATCAACTCAGGGTTGTCTGCAATAAAATCCGCCCGTCCATAGCAAGTATAAGTCTTATGAATCTTATGGGTCTTAATTAAATCAATGAATTGCCATAGGCGTTTTTTGTTAACCAGAAAATCATCATCTACAATCTGAACGTTTTGACAATCTAAGTCTTTTAGTTCCTTTATCACCAGATCAAGGTCCCGCTCTTGATACCTACTGCCATTTAATAAAGTACAATAACAGAAATTACAGGTATAAGGGCAGGAAAAAGAAGTCTTGATGGTTCCTGCTTCTGTCAGGTCCAAGTAGCGGTATTCGGACTTGTTCTTATAAAAGAAACTTCGATCCGGTATGAGCAAGGTGTTAATGTCAATTGGGGTAATAGGGTTCATAATGAAGCCATCACTATTATTATCCAAACTACCTTCATCTTTAAAACACAAGCCGTTGATTTTTGATAAAGTCATGGCATCTTTATTATTTGCTTCAAGGCACCTAACCAAAGTCACAAAAGCATCGATGGATTCACTACGACAGATATAATCCACATCTTGATCAAAAAATCTATGAGGATTAAGCTGAGCATGTACACCACCAATCACCGTTATAATCTGGGGGTTGATTTTTTTTGCTTTTCTACAGTAAGCTTTCATAAGGTTTTCTTGAGTGATGTAGCCACCAATTGCCACAATATCCGGTTCTTCTCTTTTTATCGTGGCTTCTATGGAGATCTTCTCAATAAAGCCGTCATAGATATAGTCCACGTAGCCTGCAGCAGCAAGACCGGTGTGCAGATACTCAAGCTCTAATGGTTCATTGTCCAGTATTTTGGTAAAGCTCAGTTTATTGGGTGCCTTAGGACGAATCAACAATACTTTCACGGTCTTTTACGTCCTCGCATCAGCATGTTCTTCACATACACACCAAAAAGATTCTTAAAGCCTAGCACCATCTTAATCGAATTTCTGGTTGGAATGTTTTTCCTTGTATACGCCACGGAGTAAGCATTAAAATTCACCACCAAGGCCAACTTAAGGACTTGTAAGTAATAGGCTTTTAGGGACATCTTAGAAGGATAGATTAAGACATCTCCAAAATTCCACTTATCATAATCTTCTTTTGGATAGATGAGGCGGTCCTCGTATTGATCATACAAAGGTGTCAATGGATGAGGGACTAAAGGTGAGAAGGTAATTAATTCCGGACGCAACCTTTTAATATAGGCTAAGAGACGTTTGAAATCCTTTTTCTCCCAATCGGGATGAATAATAAAAGAACCCCAACAGGCGATGCCACTTTCTTGTAGTATTCGAGTAACCTTTTCATTCTGATCCGTTGTGGCTTGCTTATTGTATTCTACAAGTCTGCTGTCATCAAATGCTTCATAGCCGATGATCACTGCCATGATACCATTCCTTGCCAATCGTTTCATTAAGTCCGGCTTTTCTAAAACAGAATTCACACTACCATAGCACATGTATTTCTTTTTGATATTTCTTGCTTCCAATAGATTGCAAAATTCTATCAAACGGTCTTCGTGGACTAAGAAATCGTTGTCGCAGATCATCACATAGGGTTCATCTAAGGCCTCTATCTGGTCTACAATCTCTTCGATACCAACTTCTCTAAGACTATCGCCTTCCAGCTTCCAACGCACACAAAATGTACATTTGTTACGGCATCCATAAGCCGTTTGTACAATGGCACAGGGCTGAAAACCAATATATTGATAATGCTTGCGATAACGCTTGGTAACTTCTCGGTCCGGAACGATATATTCATTGAAGCAGAATTCACCTTCGTTTATAAAATCCAAGGCTCTGCTATAGATACCTTCAATTACTTCAGCCGGTCTTGTTCCTTCGACCTCCTCCATTAAGTCCGATAAGTTCTGTCTTGTGGTGGATTTGTAGACATAATCCACATGAGGGCTGAAAAAAGAATCCGGGAAACACGTGGCTTGAACACCGCCTACGGCTACAACGATCTTTGAATCGATTTTTTTTACCATGTCCGCTATTTTTAGAACATTCTCTACATCCGTACACTGGGAGGTGATGCCTACCATATCCGGTCTGTATATGCTTAAGTATTGTTTTATGGATGCATTTTTTTCTATCATGCAATCCAGTAAAAGGACCTCATGGCCTAATTCTTTTAAGACCGTTGAGACACATTCAATGCCAAGTGGCTCTCCAAATAGGAAATTCTTTACCGTTGTTATGTTTTTATTTACCCATGGTCGAACTAGTAATACTCTCATCTCACTTTATCCTTTCATGATTTTCTTCAGATATTGCCAAGTAATCTTACCGGCGCCTACAGATAGCTTCATGGTGGTTGCTATACCATATCGCCTGAACATATAGTGTATATGACTTGGTGTTACTGTAATCTTATAATAAAGCTTTAATATCTGTAGGTAGTAGCTTCTGATGCTTAACCGCGTCGGCCTAACAACCAGATGGGCCATGTCCCATTTTTCATGTTCCTTATAAGGAATAATCAACTGATCTGAAAAAGCCTCTAGCATACCGGTTCCAGGCATGGGCGTTAGTGGCTGCAAGTTCACAAAAATGAGACCGGTCTTTTTTATAAAGGCATATAAGTTGTCAAAATGGGCCTTATCCCAGTCGATGCCCAGTATAACCGTACCGTAACATTCTATATCATACTTTTGCAGTATGGCTATAGCTCTTTCGTTGTCCGTTACAAGGCTTTTCTTGTTGTAACTGTCCAGTTCTTCCTGACTGGCCGCTTCTATACCGACAATCACCGCACTCAGCCCTATGTCTTTAAGCTGACCTATTAGAGTATCATTTTTTGCTATAAAATCAGCCCGTCCATAAACCAGATAATGCTTTTTGATCTTATGTCGTTTCACTTCTTCTATAAAGGTCATTAAGCGCTTCTCATCAAATAAGAAGTCATCATCCACAATATAGACTTCTTCTTGCTCTATGGTCAATAATTCCCTTATGACTTCTGCTATAGAACGTGCATGATAGGCGGTTATTTCCTTGCAAAAACAAAAATTACATTGATAAGGACAGCCATAGGATGTTTTAATCAATGCACACTTGTTTTGGAACAGATAATAGTATTTTTCCATATAGCTTTTAGGTAGATTGCGATAAGGTAGGGCATCAAAAGGTGCCTTGCAACCACAATAGAGATAAAATGCCGCATCACTTGTGCATATCTTATCAATATGTTCATCCACAAAATCTTCCTGACAGACTGTAGCATGGACGCCACCTACAGCGACTACAATCTCATTTGAGACTTTTTTAATGGTTTTTGCATAGTTTTTGATAATACCTATGTGACTGATATAACCTGTAATGCCCACAAGATCAGGCATGAACTTTCTTATATGGTCTTCCAATCCTTTTTTCTCAAGAATCATATCCAGAATCCGAACCTCGTGCCCATTTTCCATAAGCACACCGGCCAAGGTCATGAGCTCCAAGGGTTCGCAGACCATGACACTTTGAAGACCTATGGTTTCGTTATGGGGTTTGGGTCTTATGAGTAGGATTTTCATCGTTTTTTCCTCATGACAAAGCCAAAAATTGATGGCATAAACCATTTTTCATGTATGGTAAAGGTATAGGTAATTGTAAAATGTCTGGAAACCAGTTTTTTGAAAGCCGCCTTAGACAAATAGGCTGCGCTTTCCGCCGTTTTTTCTATCATCTTCATGACAAAGTTGTCATAATGATTGTTGATGCTGGCTTGGGTGAAGATTGCGATGCCATCTTCCTTTAGATACTTTTCCACCTGATTTAACACGTGTTCTTTTTTCTTATAATAGGGAAAAGAATGACTACAGATAATTAGATCAAAGGTCTTGCCATCCAGTTCAAGTATATGGTCAGAATCAATGTTATGATGGATCCAATTGGCTTTGATCTTCTTACTTTTTGCTACTTTAAGCATTTCTTCTGACTTGTCCATGCCGTATAGCTTATATCTCGGGTAGAAACGACCAATCTCATCCAGCAATTGACCGGTGCCACAACCTAGATCTAAAACCGTCGCCTCTTGAAAATTAAAACCACCAATGAGTACCATCACTTTTCTTCTTGTCGGCTCTAGAGAGTATTTCTGCACCCAGAGACGGTCATACTTTGTTGCCAGCTTGTTCCAAATCATTCTATCACCTCAAGTTGTCCTTATCTTCTTATCATCATTTTAAGATTTATTTTTCTACATCTTCCATATACTTCCAAAGTTTCCTATTAACATTTAATTTCTTCTGGTTATATCTTCGATTGATAATCCACTTATAATTGAAGCCGTTTTTGAACTGGACAATATCTAGACCTCGGGAATGAATGGCGTTTTCCGGACAACTATAAACACACTTCATACACCATATACACTGCCAACCGGCTCTAAAATCGCTTGATTCAAAGCTTATATTTCCAACCGGACATCTTTTTTCACACAAACGACACTTAGTACAGTTTTTATTGGCCCATAAGGACCTACCAAATAACCTAGCACCAACCTGTTCTTCAAAAAAATGAATCACCGATACTAAGACCTCCCTAAAGAAATCTCTATGATGTCTTCTTCTGGTTCCTTCTGTAATTTCTTTTACAATATGGGGGATTTTTTTATCTCTTGTCACTTCATACAAGCGCTTAACTACATCTTCTTCCATGTCTAATAGCCAATTGGAAGATATAATCAAAATGCGATCATAAAATACATCATACCACTTTTTTCTTAGTTGATGCATTAGGCTAATCGAAGCACTTTTATTAATCCAGCCATTACTAGATCCTGTTCGAATAATAAAAACCTTGGCATTATTTCGTGGCAAAGCATCCACGTACATTCTGGCGATTCTTGGTGATCCAAAGCCATAGATGGGAAGCACAAATCCCAACATGTCAAATCGTTTGGGATCCACTTCAACTGTATTATTCAAAGCCTTTTCTAGCTTAAACATTTTTACATTGTAGCCTTTTTTTAATAAGGCTTCTTTTAATTCCTTGGCAACATAGTAGCTGCTTTGGGTTCCGGTAAAATAAAACATACCAATGTTCTTCATTCATATGCCCCAATTCTGTTTATTTTCGGACACTGCTCTCTATCTCTCTAGATATCCGCTTTCATTATACATGAAGCCTCCTATGAATAAAAGTACTTCTCTTGTATTGTCCTATAATGGTTAAAGTATCAAAACAAAGTTTCTATATTTTTATATGAAAAATTCAACTATATAGTTTTGATGCTTCAAACATGTCCTTATTTATAACCTTTTGATAATGCCACATATTCAACCGCATGGGATTTTAGTCCTAAAATTTCTTCTTCCGTGAGTTCTCGAACAACTTTTGCTGGAGAACCCATAATTAATGTCCCATCCGGAAATACTTTACCCATGGTCACAAGACTGTTCGCACCTACTATACAGTTCTTGCCGATAACGGCGTTATCCAGTAGGGTACTACCCATACCGATTAAAGTCTCATCGCCGATAACGCAACCGTGAATGACACAGTTATGTCCAATGGTGACGTGACGACCAATATGGGTTCTGGCGTCGTCAGCCACATGAACCGTGGAATTGTCCTGAATATTGGCACCTTCGTCAACAAAAATACTGTTAACATCGCCTCGTAACACGGCACCAAACCATATGTTCACATCTTCCTTCAATATGACTTGTCCTATAATCACAGCCCCGGGTGCCACATAAGCTGACCTATCAATATCTGGTTCAAAACTTTTATATCTCATTTTCTTCACCTATTATTTCTATTTTCTTATTATTATCGTATTACTTCTTGAGTGTCCCAAAGCCACCATAAACCGGCTTAATTTCATTCACGGTTATAACCACATTCTCTTGATACTGATGAATGAGTCTAATTAGTTTTGTAGCCATCTTTCTTTTAACGTGCATAATCAAAACAGTTCTCTTACTATACATACCCTCACCTGAAATCGAGGTTACTGCATAACCATGTTCTCTAATTCGATTGATCAATTCGATTCCGTCCGTTTCTTTGACTATGACTTCCACCCTTGTGGTACCAATGGCCAGCTTTTCTTCAAAAACAGAACCTAGGAAGTTACCCAGTGCAAAGCCCAGTGCATAAACAAAAACCTTAATCGGATCACTGGATATATCCTTAAGTACAGTTGACACCAATATAACCCAGATACAAACCTCAAAAAAACCAATAAAAGCGCCTTTTAGTCTTTCACCACGGGTTATCAAGACGATCCTGGTGGTGGCCAAGGTGACCTCTACAATCTTTACCAATAATATAGCAATATATATCAATACTTGAATCCACATACGTATGCTCCTTTTTCTTTGTCATGATTCGTTATCATTCCCACCCAAGTTGTCGCTTTATTACTCAAATATGGGTTTCCTTCATAACTTATATTATAACA
>NZ_JARGDP010000062.1 GCF_029210395.1 Petrocella sp. FN5
AATGTCAGGAATCAACTACTTATTAACTTTATCTTGATTATAGTGTATAATTATAAAACACAACGATATTAGATTTACAATGAATAATTAGGGAGGCCAAACATGAAGGTCACACATAAAAAATTTAACGGCGGGTACCGGTTTAAGAAGTTTGAAGATCAATCTCAAGCAAAGGTTGTTGATTTTCAGCCAAGCTCTACGGTGGAGGCTGCTGTAGACGAGATTACCTATAGTGATAATATTATGGACTATCTTAAGTCATTTGGATTGACATTAAGAAAGAGTATAGATCAAGCATTATATGATGAGGATGTGCATATTCAAAAAGATAGCATTGGTAAGATGGTTATTAATATGACCCAGGTCGAATCATATGACTTTCCTATGGATATTTTCTTTGAGGAGGATAATGCAAATGACTTTATAGAAGGTCTAAAAATCTTGAAAAATAAGTTGCCACAAGTTCAGATTCATCTTGTACTTTGTGAAAATCAACTTAAAAAGCATGAAACAAAAATATCAGAAATTATGAGTCTACAAGGGGTACAAGTTACTACAGTTGTTGACAAATATCCCATTAATAAAAAGGAACTACTTATACCTATCTTATTGGATATGAAATACCCAATCGGTTATCCTTCGGCCAATATTGGCGTTATTATGATGGAACCATATATGATAACTCAGCTTTACTGTCTATATAAAGATAAAAAGCCGATAAACCATGCCATGGTGGCACTGGCCGGACCGGGATGGAAGGATAATCTGATACTTAATTTGCCACTTGGAACCAAGGTAAAGGAAATAACCCAAGCCTATTTAAAAGAAGATCGTCAAGTCCGCCTAATAAAAAACAGCCTTATGACAGGTCAGGTGTTTTCTATGGAGGATAAGATTGATAAAGGTACATATCTTTTGATTGCCTTGTCCGAAGGTTCTAAGGATAGCCATGGCATCAATATTGGCCTACATGGACCAGTTAGAGCCTGCATATCATGTGGACAGTGTCAAAACGTATGTCCTGTAGGCTTAATACCTCATTTGCTTCATAAACATGTTGAACAAGGCTTGGTCAATGAACGTTTGGCTGACTTGAAAATTTTCAATTGTATTGAATGTAATCTATGTAATTATGGTTGTCCTTCAAAAATCGACTTGATTGGAAGTATTATTAAAGGTAAAGAACAACTTGAAGAAATTGAATTATCTCATAAAGACTATCAACTAAAAGGCATAAAGGAGGTATAATCAGATGGGAAAAAATGATAAAAACCTCATATTTAGACCGATAAAATTAACATTAGCATCTCTTTTTAAGGAATCAGATCAAGTATCATCTGGTAGTCCTCATATACATAGCAACATCAACTTGAAGCACTTTATGTTAATCGCTATGGTAGCGCTACTACCTTCTACCTTTGCAGCAATATACTATTATGGCATAAGGATGCTTTACCTCATTGGTTTTACTTATTTCGTCGCTTTCATTGTAGAATGGGCTTTTGCTATCTTTAGAAAAGAAGATATCAATGAAGGGATTCTAGTAACAGGTCTGATATTCCCTTTGACCCTACCACCAACGATACCATTTTGGATTGCCGGTGTTGGTATGGCATTTGGTGTTTTTTTTGGTAAGGAAGTTTTTGGGGGGACAGGCCGTAATATTTTCAACCCTGCATTAGTAGGAAGATTATTTATCACCATAGCCTTTCCTACGTATATGTCATCAATGTGGATTAATCCAAGTACTCCGGATGCGGTTACTTCTGCAACACCACTTATTTTCTTAAGAGCCAATGAAGTCCTTCCTTTCACACTTTGGGATCTACTGATAGGCACCGCTCCGGGATCTATTGGGGAAACCTTTAGAATCGGTATTATCATAGCCGGCTTATTTCTTATAGCAACCAGAGTCATTCATTGGAGAGTCCCGATTGTCTATTTAGGGACTGTTGTCGTTGCCTCTTATTTTGGGCACCTTCTATTACCGAGTGAAGTGGTTCAACCCATCTATCAGCTTCTAACCGGTGGTCTACTATTTGGTGCCTTTTTCATGGCTACGGATCCGGTCTCCTCACCTTATACAAAAGCAGGGCAAGTTGTTTATGGGATTGGACTTGGAATATTGACCATTGTCATAAGAAGCTTTTCAGGCTTTGCTGAAGGCGTCATGTTTGCTATTATACTTATGAATGCTTTTACACCTATGATTGATGCATATATAATTGATAAGAAATTCAAACCCCTATCGGAATAGGCAGGTGATATTATGAAAGAACAATTAAAGATGATTTTTTTTACGATTTTACTTGGTCTCGCATCTTCGGGTATACTAGTAGGTATGGACGCGTATACAAGTGATATGATTATAGAAAATGAAGAGCTTGCTTTCAAAAAATCCGTTTTACAAGCATTTGAAATAAACTACGAAGCGTCAGAAATCATAGATGTTTTTAGTGAGAAAATAACAAGGATTGAAAAAAACGGCTATGATTTCTATGAGTCTGAGTCAGGCGCTGTTGGTTTTGAATTTGAAGGATCAGGTCTTTGGGGTCCAATAACTGGATTTTTGACGCTGGAAGAAGACCTTGTTACCATACAAGACATACAGATTATGGAGCAATCCGAAACACCGGGACTTGGAGGTATCATTGCTGAGGCGGATTATCTTGCAAAGTACAAAGGCAAAGTATTTGATCCTGATATTGTGGTGGTTAAGGCAAATGACGAAGAAAATGCCATTAACGAAGTTGATGCCATCACCGGTGCGACAGGAACCAGTAGAGCTTTTGAAACCCTTCTAAATGCAGAATATGATATAAAAAAGGAGGCTCTGGTGAATTAATATGAGACTAATAAGATTAAGATATACAAAATGGTATCAACTCTTAAGTAAAGGTATATTTAAAGATAACCCTATTTATGCCATGGCCCTAGGAATATGCTCTGCTTTGGCAGTCACCAATAGGGTTGAAAACGCCATCGCGATGGGACTTGGCGTAACATTTGTACTTATGGCAAGTTCTATGTCAACATCTCTTATACGTAAGTTCATACCTGCCAAGGTGCGTATGGTGACCTACATGGTTTTAATTTCAACCTTTGTTATTGCTTTTCAAGGATTCCTACAAGCTTATTTTTTTGATTTAAGTAAGGCCTTAGGTGCTTATACAGGATTGATTATTACAAACTGCATCGTTATGGGTAGAGCAGAAGCCTTTGCTATAAAAAACCCTATCCATTTTTCTGCCCTTGATGCACTGGCCAATGGCCTAGGGTATATGTTTACATTGATTGCTATATCCGTTGTTAGAGAGGTATTGGCTTTTGGAACGTTACTGGGTATACAAGTGGTTGGTGACGGTTTTGTAACTTGGACAGTTATGGCGATGGCACCTGGAGCATTTTTCGTTATGGCCATTTATATGTGGATCATGAGGACGATTGCAAAACTTGATACAACATCAGCATCATAGAAGGGGGACCGGCTTATGGAAGGACTAATCAATATTTTTATGGCATCCGTATTAACGCACAATATTGCACTAACATATATACTGGGCATGTGCCCCTTAATTGCCATTTCGAAAAATCTAAAAACAGCAAAAGGAATGGGCGCTTCGGTCATTCTTGTCATAACCTTAACGGCAGCTATTAATTGGCCGATTTATCAATTGCTTAAGAATAATAATGCCGAGAGCATCAGTTTACTGGTGTTCATCATTACCATCGCTGCAACCGTTCAGTTTCTAGAGATTTTCTTAGATAAATACCTACCGACTTTGTACAATGCTTTCGGTATATTTCTTCCTCTAATTACTGTAAACTGTGCCGTTCTTGCCGTTTCTTTGTTCATGGTTAACAGAACCTTCGGTTTTTATGAAACAGTATTTTTTGGTTTTGGTTCCGGTACAGGATGGGCTCTTGCTATTACCATTATTGCTGCTATTAGGGAGAAGATGGCACTGGTTAGTAAAGTACCGGACGGCTTACAAGGCGCAGGCATTGTCATGATTATTGCCGGCATTATATCCCTTGGGTTCATGGGATTTATTGGTGTTGTTGGATTTTGACAGAAGAGGTAAAAAATATTATTACTGACATTTTTGGTTAAGGTGTCAAAACTATATAGTTGAACTTTCACATACAATATATAGTTACGAATGTATCAACGTAATCTATATATTGTATGTGAATTTAGTGAAACTTAGTTTAGACCCTTCAACCATTTTTAGTACTATATAAAATCAGATTGTGAGGTATAGATATGAGTGTTCCGATTATTTTAGTGGCAACATTAACCATCATAGCGATTTTGATTGCATTAGTAGACGTTCTTCTAGGTAGCAAGGGTGAGAAGAAAATTATTATTAACGAACAAAAAACAATCCCTGTAAAAGGCGATAATACTTTGTTAAATCATTTATCGGCCAATAAGATTTTTATCCCTTCTGCATGTGGAGGTAAAGCGACTTGTGGACAATGTAAGGTCAAGGTGACTGAAGGTGGTGGAGAAACACTCGCTACCGAGGTTGGACTATTAAGTATTCAAGAACGTAAGGATCAAGTGAGATTGTCTTGTCAATGTAAGGTCAAAGACGATATCAAAATTAGTATTCCAGAGTCGTTGTTAAATGCTCAGGAATTTAAGACAGAAGTTATGGGCATTGAAGACTTGACCCATGATATTAAGTTGGTACGGTTTAAACTCATTCAACCGACAACCATTGATTTCAAGCCAGGTCAATATGCTCAGATTGAAGTACCCGGACTTGAAATACAAAGAGCCTATTCCATTGCCTCAAACCCAAAAGAAACGGATTTTTTAGAGTTGATCATACGGTTGGTTCCAAAAGGTGAAGCCACAACTTTTGTTCATAAAGCACTTGAAGTTGGCGATCGAATTCGACTGCTTGGACCCTTTGGTAGTTTTTTCCTCCAAGAGCATTCTGACAGAGATATGATATGTATAGCGGGTGGTTCGGGGAAAGCACCTATCCGGTCCATTTTATACTATTTAAGGGACCACGGGATGAACCGTAAAGTCAAATATTTCTTTGGTGCACGAACAGCTAAAGACTTATATTATACGGAAGATTTTCAAGAGTTAGCAAAAGAATTTCCGAATTTTCAGTATATTCCGGCCTTATCAGAACCTACAGAAGAAGACAATTGGCAAGGTGAGGTTGGCTTAATAACAGATGTGGTTGACCGTCATAGTAAGAATCTTGAGGAGCATGAAGCTTATTTATGTGGATCACCGGGTATGATTGACGCCTGTTTTGCAGTATTAGAACAAAATGGTATGCCATCAGAACGTATTTATTGTGACAAATTTTAATTTGGGATATTGAATAATAGGAAATCAATCGATAGAACGATATGAGGTGTATTATGGATATTAAAGTCGGACAAGTATTGCGTCTAAAAAAAGGACATCCTTGTGGTTCTTCCTTATGGGAAGTTCTAAGGACGGGAATTGATTTTAAACTCAAGTGCAAGGGCTGTGGTCATCTTGTAATGATATCAAGAGTCAAACTTGAAAAGAATATAAAAGAGATAAAAGATTGAATATATTTATTGCAAATAAGCCTTTAATATGGTATCATATATTCTTGTATGTGGATAGGGACACCTATCTGCAAGTATAAAATAATATCCTTGCTCATTATAGTCATAACGACTTAGGCGTGGGCCAAAGACCAGAAGGAGGTGCCAAGATGAATACTTATGAATTAGCATTAGTACTTAATGGCAAATTAGAAGAAGAAGCAAAGACTGAAGCCTTTGAAAAAGTAAAAGGTTATATCGAAAAATTTGGTGGTAACGTTGTCAATGTAGACGACTGGGGTAAGCGTAAATTAGCTTATGAGATCCAAAAAATGCGTGACGGTTTTTACTACTTTATTACTTTTGAAGCAACTTCAGAAGTGCCAGGTGAAGTAGAAAAGCGTATTCGTATTATGGAATCTATTTTACGTTTCTTAATCGTTAGCAAAGTAGCATAAAACAAAAAGGGGGTAACGACTATGAACAAAGTAATTCTTATGGGGAGACTTACAAGAGATCCTGAAGTTAGATATACTCAAGGTGCTGAACCTTTAGCGATTGCTAGATATTCTCTAGCGGTAAACAAACGTTTCAAAAAAGAGGGACAGCCGGACGCAGATTTTATTAATATTGTGGCTTTTGGTCGCGAGGGTGAATTTGCCGAAAAGTATTTTAAAAAAGGACAAATGGTTTCCATAGTAGGAAGACTTCAGACAGGTTCCTATACAGACAAAGACGGTGTTAAGAAGTATACAACGGACGTTGTCATAGAAGAGCAACACTTTGCAGAAAGCAAGCGTTCTTATGAAGAGCATGCGACAGCAAGTGGTAGTCAGGACGGTTCTAACGTTAAAGCACCCACAAATAATCAATCAGAAGGATTTGTAGCAATTGATAATTTTGATGATGACGATCTACCATTCTAATCGATATTACTAAGCAAAGGAGGTAAGCTTGTGGCTTTCCAAAAAAAGAGATTTAAAAGAAAAAGACGTGTATGTGTTTTCTGTGAAGAAAAACAAAACACAATGAATTATAAAGATGTTAATAAACTAAGAAGATTTGTATCTGAGAGAGGTAAAATACTTCCTAGAAGAATCACAGGAAACTGTGCTAAACATCAAAGAGCTGTAACGATTGCAATCAAACAATCAAGACATGTATCCTTGATGCCTTATACTTTAGATTAATATTTTGGGCTTTTCATGACTTAGGTTGTGAGAAGCTCTTTTTATTTATTTATAAGCAAAAAACAATAAAGTTCTTATCATAATGTAAAGTTGAGTTATGAACTATTAGATGATATAATATCTAAGTGTCGAAATGCTTAATTAATAGCATGTGGTTATAGTTGAAAGAGGTAGACAATATGAATCAAAAGAAGCAAGTGGCTTTCAACCAGCGCATTCAGAAGTTCTTTACGTGGCCTTTATTTTATATGGTTGTCATAACGTTTATGACCATTGTTATGTTGATTATTGAAAAAAGTATGGGTATCTTTTTTATTATATTATGGATGATTGCCGGTGTGACAGGCTACTTCATGAATAAAATAACCAAAAAGCATTTGATGAGTGAAGTAATTAATTTTGCCCTCAGCTTTTCGGGTGTTCAAAAAGACTACCTTGACAAATTAGAACTACCAAATGTTATTTTAGATCCTGAAGCAAAAATTCGTTGGTGTAATGAAGCTTTCAACATATTAGTGGGTACCATGGAAGATGTAGATGAAAGTAAAATTATCGAAATGAACATCAATGATATTATTCCCAGTCTGAATAGGGAAATGCTCCCTTCTGAAATGGAAGGACAGATAGAAAAAGTATTTGAAATCGGTGAACGTCATTATAGGGTTATAGCCAAGCATATGCGTATAGAGATGCATTCTAAGGAGTTAGACCTTGTTAACCTTACAGAAGATGAAGAACAGTTGCTTTATACGCTTTACTTTTTTGACATCACAAAAGAACTTATGCTTGAGCAAAAAAATATTGATCAAAAGACGGTTGCGGCTCTTATTTACATTGACAATTACGAGGAAGTTTTAAGCAGTATCGAAGATGTAAGGCGGCCTTTGTTGGTAGCGTTGATTGATCGAAATCTGAGCAAATTCGCCAACAAAATAGATGGTGTTCTGAAGAAATTCGAAAAAGATCAATATATTCTAGTTTTTCAGCAAAAATATATGGAAGAATTAAAAAGTAATAAATTCAGTATACTGGATGAAATACGTAGTATTAATATAGGGAACGAGTTACCTGTAACCATGAGTATGGGAATTGGTATTAATGAATTTTCCTATATCCAGTCCGTAGAATTTGGCAGAATGGCATTAGATCTTGCTCTAGGTAGGGGTGGCGACCAAGCCGTTGTTAAGAAAAATGACAAATTTTCTTTTTATGGAGGCAAAACCCGAGGTGTTGAAAAAAGCACCCGTGTAAAAGCAAGAATTAAGGCATATGCCTTTAGAGAACTGATTGAAGAAAGTGACCGCGTTATTATTATGGGTCACAAACGTCAGGATCTGGATTCACTGGGGGCGGCGGTAGGTATTTATGCCTGCGCCAAATTACTGGATAAGCCGGCCAATATTGTAATCAATGATGTGACTTCATCCGTAAAAACCCTTCATACCCAGCTTATTGAAAATGACCATTATCCCAAGAATCTATTTGTAACCGGACAAGAAGCCATTAGCTACATAAAAGAAAAAACATTATTGGTGGTTGTAGATGTTAACCGACCATCTTATACAGAGCATATGGAGCTTTTAGACTATTTTAAGAATATTGTTGTCTTTGATCACCATAGGGTTAGTTCTGAACCCATAGAAAATCCGGTGCTGAGTTATATTGAATCCTATGCATCCTCCACATGTGAAATGGTAACAGAGATTCTAAGGTATATATCCGACAAAGTCAAATTAGAACCCATTGAAGCAGATGCCTTATTTGCGGGGATTACTGTTGACACCAAAAACTTTGTTATAAAGACAGGTGTTAAGACTTTTGAAGCAGCAGCATTTCTTAAGAGAAGTGGTGCAGACGTTATTCGGGTCAGAGGCTTCTTTAAAAATGATATGGCCTCTTATAAGGCAAAAGCTACAGCTGTAAGAGACTGCCAGATTTATAGCGATCATATGGCCATATCTGTCTGTCCTTCAGATGTCGAGAACCCGTCTCTAGTAGCAGCACAGGCTGCTGACGAACTGCTGAATATATCAGATATCAAAGCATCTTTTGTTTTGTCCGATATTGAGGGTACCATTTATATCAGTGCAAGATCTTATGACAGTATTAATGTACAACTTATTATGGAAAAACTTGGTGGTGGTGGTCATCTTAGTGTGGCAGGTGCCCAAATTCCAGATGAAACCATAGAAGGTGTTATCCTGAAATTAAAGGAAGCATTGGATAATTATACAGAGGAAGGTGAAACAACATGAAAGTAGTATTATTAGAAGACGTAAAAAAAGTGGGTAAAAAAGGTGACATCGTAGAGGTCAGTGATGGTTATGGTAGAAACTATTTAATAGCAAGAAAATTAGGAAAAGAAGCGACCAATGCGGCCATCAATGATGTCAAGTTAAAAAAAGCTACAGAAGCCAGAAAAAGAGAAGATGAACTAAATGAAGCCAAAGAATTGGGTGTCAAAATAAAAGCATCCTCTATAACTCTAGCCATAAAAGCCGGTGAAGGCGGTAAAACCTTTGGATCGGTATCGACAAAAGAAATCGCTAAGGGTATTTCTGAGCAACTAGGCATTGAAGTCGACAAGAAAAAAATGGTACTAGATGAACCTATTAAGTCACTTGGTACCCATATTATTAAGATTAAGCTTCATCCAAAAGTAACAACAGAATTATCGGTTAAAGTTGAAGGAGAATAGTCCGTATCATTTAGAAGCGGATAAAACGGGGTGACCTATATGGAAGACATAGTAAAACGTATACCACCACAAAGCTTAGAGGCAGAGCAATCAGTTATCGGTTCTATGATTATGGACCGGGAGGCTATAGAAACTGTTAAAGATACAATAACAGAGGATGATTTCTATCATCCTGATTTAAAATTCATATATGAAGCCATGGTCATCTTGTACAATAAAAATAAACCGGTCGACTTGGTCACCCTACAATCACAGTTACAAGATCAGAAGGTTTTAGATCAGATAGGTGGTATTGAATACTTATCGAAACTGGCAATGGCTGTTCCGACTTCTGCTCATGCGAAGCACTATGCCATGATTGTTAAGGAAAAATCAACCCTTAGAAAGGTGATTAAAGCCAGCCAAGAGATTACAGCAGATGCCTATGACGGTACAGTATCTATTGAAAATGTTTTAAATGGCGCTGAAGAAAGAATTTTTAATATTGTTCAGAAAAACGATTCGGGAGAATTCACACCGATTGCCCAGTTGGTTAACCCAATGTTAAATAAATTGGAGATGTTGACAAAGAACAAAGGCAAGGTGACAGGTATCTCTTCAGGATTCTTAGACTTAGATTATCGTACAGCCGGCTTTCAACCTTCGGATTTAGTACTGATTGCAGCAAGACCCTCCATGGGCAAGACTGCTTTTGCCCTAAATGTGGTTCAACATGCAGCCATCAAAGAAGGAAAAGTAGCAGCTATGTTTAGCCTTGAGATGTCCAAAGATCAGTTGCTCAACCGTATGGTTTGTTCAGAAGCCATGGTAGATGCACAAAAAGTCAGGACCGGTGATCTTGAAGATGAAGACTGGGCAAAAATATCTATGGGTGCGGTCATCTTAGCAGATGCACCAATCTATGTAGATGATACCCCGGGTATTACCATATCAGAAGTCAGGGCAAAATGTCGTAAGCTAAAAATGGAAAAAGGCTTAGACTTGATTATGATTGACTACTTGCAGCTCATGAGTGGATCTGGGAAGACTCAGTCAAGAGAGCAGGAAATATCAGAGATCTCAAGGGGACTAAAAGCCCTTGCAAGAGAAATGAGTGCACCTGTCATCGCCCTATCACAGTTATCTCGTGCTTGTGAGTCCAGAGCAGATCATAGGCCGATGTTATCCGATCTTAGAGAATCAGGTGCCATCGAACAAGATGCCGATGTGGTGATGTTTTTATATAGGGATGAGTACTATCACCCTGAATCAGAGCTTAAGAATCAAGCCGAGTTGATTATCGCCAAACAACGGAATGGTCCGACAGGAACCGTTAATTTGGTTTGGATTGGACAATATACAAAATTCAAGAATATGGCACAATAGTATGAAGGATGTCCCATATATATAGGAGTAAATAAAAACAGAACCGTCATTACGGTTCTGTTCTGTTAGTGCATGGTAAGGGACTCGAACCCATGACTTCTTCCACGTCAAGGAAACACTCTACCAGCTGAGTTAACCACGCCTATGCACTTAATTTACCAAGTTTTCACCTAAATGTAAAGCATATTTTGAAAATAATTAAAAAACTTTTCAGTAATCATAAACACATAAAGGTGGTATACATAAATGGATCAAAAAACAGAAGTAATAAAAACGGAAAAAAAGTGGAAACCATACTTAAGAAACAGTAGATATTGGATTCTTATGTTGATTGTTATCGTCTTTTTAATCATTCTAATCAGATTGCCGGATGAAGGCGTCCTATCATTAATGCAAAAAGAGCCGGAACAACATCTTCTAAAAATCAACAGTCCTTTAAATGAAAGAATCATTATTCCAATAATAAAAGAATTTCAAGAGACAACAGGCATACAGGTGGAGTATCTTTCAGCAGGCACCATGGATTTACTTGAAGTCTTAGATCATAAAGAGGAAAGATATTTAATGGATGTCATGTGGGGTGGAAGCAAAGAGTACCTGAACATCTATAAAGACTTATTTGAGCCTTATACCTCCATCTATGACCATGAGATTCACCAAAGTTATAATGACGAAGAAAACTATTTTTTGGGTTACAATCTTTTGCCCATCGTATTGATATATAATACAAAACTTGTCACACCTGAAGAGGCACCGAAAACTTGGATGGATGTTCTTGATCCAAGATGGAAAGGCAAGTTGGCATTTGTAGACCCAAGTACTTCCGGGTCTGCCTTCATCGCTTTATCCTTTATTCTAAATCTCAACCAAACAGGTTCCGATTATAACTGGAAAAACGCAGAAAAACTACTGGACAATCTAAACGGAAAAATATTGGCAAAGTCTTCAGAAGTGTATGAAGGCGTTGCCAATGGTGACTTTGCAATTGGAATAACCATGGAGGAAGCGGCTATACTATATATTAATAGAGGTGAAGATGTTGGTATAGTATATCTTGAGGAAGGCACACCGGTAATAACCGATTCTATCGCTCTTATGAAAGACGCCAAAAATAAAGAAGAAGCAAAAGCATTTATTGATTTTGTATTAAGCAAAAACGTACAGACCTATATGGTGGATCAATTCTATTTACGTTCAATCAGAGAAGATGTCGATGTACCGATGGGTCTAGTGCCTATGGATGAATTGAATATTTTTGATGCAAGTAATTTGGATACATATGAAAAGAAGGCCGATGTATTAAAAAACTGGCAGGACATGATTGTCATGAGGGGTCAGGAAGGTGAATAGGATGAAGCAGACCAGAATACCACTTTTTTATAAACTGTTTGCCACTTTTATATTGTGTAGCACGATTCCCTTATTGATTATTAGTGGTTTGATGTATGGCCTGTCTGTAAATTTTCTCAATAAAACCATATATGATCAAACATATACAAATATTGAAGTAGCACATCAGAGAATTAATGATAAGATCGTTGAATATGAAGGCATCATTCAAGGTATTTTGAATAACGAAGACATCGTTCAAGCCATATCTACAGAAAACGATTATGAAGTTCACGAAAATACAATCTATGAAATCATATATGAAGCACTGATTGAACAAAACATTAAGCCGGTCGTACATATAACAAATATTTCTGGTAGTATTATTTTTTCGACAACACCTATTCCGGAAGTTTATGAAATTGAATTGAAAAACAAATGGGGTATTTTCAGAGAAATCAACCAAAAAACCAATCGTACGGTCATTTACCCACAAAAAATCACATATTTACCGGGTAGAAGAAGTATTATCAGTTTGGGTACTCAGATTATTAATCATGAAGGTGAACATGTGGGTTATATCTTAATTGATGTTCCAAGAGAAGTGATTCTGGAAGAAATGAAAGCGGTTCATTCAGGCTTATCATTACATTTGGTCTTATTAGATGACAACGCTTATACATTGTTGGATACTCAAAATTCCAATATGGAAGGGAAATTCCAAAGATCCTCATACTTGGATTATCAAAAGAATTTGGAATATAGAAGCATCAAAGAAGAAATAGCAAAAGACAGCTTTCTGGTTGTTGATTTTAAAGATGAACAATTGGGAACCACAACCATTGCAAATGTATCATCAAATGTTTTCCAGTCTTTCAATCGAATACTCGGACTCATATTATTGATTGGCGCTATTGTAAGTTTAAGCATATCCTTAATTATATCTTATGTATTGGCGAGGTTTATTTCTCATCCGATTAAAGACCTAATTAGCATTATGGGCAAGGTTGAAGAAGGTACTTTCTCTGTTAAAGCTAATTCAAGAAGCAATGATGAGATTGGTGATCTTGCCAAATACTTTAATCAGATGCTAGATAGACTAAATACATATATGAATAAGGTTGTAGAAAAGCAACAACAGCTCAGAACCACTGAAATAAAAATGCTACAAGCCCAAGTGAATCCACACTTTATTTACAACACCTTGGATGTTATTAAATGGAGTGCCAAGCTGGGTCAAAAAAGTGAAGTGGTAAGCGTTGTCACCAATTTGGCCAAAATACTTAGGAACAGCATCGATTGTGATGAAGAATTTGTTAGTGTCAAGAGGAGCATTAGCTTTATTGATAGTTATTTAGCTATACAGAAAATAAAATACAACAATGCTTTTAAAGTTATAAGAAATATTGATCATACCATCTTAGAATGTAAAGTGCCAAGACTTATTATTCAACCTTTTGTTGAAAATGCAATTGTACACGGACTAAGCAACCATTCCGGCAATGGAGAAATCAGTATAAACGGATTTGTTAAGGCAGGGATTATTGAATTTCAGATTATAGATAATGGCATCGGCATGACGGATGAAGAGATTAAAAAAGTATCCGATAATAAGTCAGATCAGCACATAGGTATTCATAATGTGGATCAAAGAATTAAGCTTTATTACGGAGATGGTTATGGTGTTCATATAGAAAGCCAAAAATACAAAGGTACAAAGGTAGCCATAACAGTGCCCTGTTTGTATGAAGGAGAAGTCTTATGATTGGAATTGTAATAGTTGAAGATGAAGCATATATTAGAAAAGGTATGGTTCTGACCACACCATGGGAGGAGTTTGGTTGTGAAGTTATTGGTGAAGCTAAGGATGGCATAGAAGGTTATAATCTAATAAAAAAGCTCAAGCCGGATATTGTCATAACGGATGTTAGTATGCCTGTTATGGATGGTATTGAGATGATTAAAAAACTAGAGGATGAACTAGATGCTGAGTTTATCATCATATCTGGCTTCAATGATTTTAATTATGCTCAACAGGCCATAAAACTCGGCGTCAAGGATTATCTATTAAAACCTATTGATGACGTTGACTTTTATTTCACACTCAAAAAAATTGTTAAAGTCATTGAAGAACGAAGAGAACAGATTAAGCAATTGGATAGACAAGTCCTAATCGAGGAAGGTAAAACCTTGCTGCTAAATGAAGAAAACTATGATAATAACTACGATGGAAGAAAAAGGTATGTTACAAAAGCGGTTAAATGGATTGAAGAACATTATCATGAAGGTATTGCTATTGGCGATGTGGCAGAAGCCTTAGATATTAGTGAAAGTTATTTGAGTAGGTTGTTTAAAAAATATACAGATTACACTTTTGTGGAATTCTTAACAGACTATCGGCTTAAAATGGCGATAGAACTTCTAAGAGATCATACCATAAAGGTGTATGAGGTTTCTGAAAAAGTGGGTTATAATGATCCCAAATACTTCAGTATATTATTTAAGAAAAAAATGGGCGTAACACCGATGGAGTTTAAGAACAATCTATCAGATGAAACAAGAGCATAAGCAAT
The DNA here is from genome assembly GCF_029210395.1 of Petrocella sp. FN5. Classification (GTDB taxonomy): domain Bacteria; phylum Bacillota; class Clostridia; order Lachnospirales; family Vallitaleaceae; genus Petrocella. Next base: position 14,706 of record NZ_JARGDP010000062.1, read on the forward strand.
TAATGAATAAGATTTATGAAAAATATAACAAAAACAAGAAAAATATATACAAAAACACCGTAAATATCTAAAGAGATGAAGTGAGTTCATATTATTCAACAAAAAAACAGGATAGTTAATTGATGTATTTATTAAAAAGCTATATAGTCTCTATATAGCTTTTTAAATTAGCGCGTGCTTTGAACATGTGCAA
>NZ_JARGDP010000063.1 GCF_029210395.1 Petrocella sp. FN5
TTAAAAAGAAAGAAGCTTTCCCCAAAAGCTTCTTTTTTTGTTGCGCAAAACGCGACAAAGTCGCTTTGTTCTTGTATAATAAAAACAAAACATTGAAGGAGTGGCTATGATGAATAAAAAAAATATTACAACAAATCAAGCACCGGCGGCTATAGGACCTTATTCTCAAGGGATTGTAGTAAATAATCTTCTTTTTACATCAGGGCAGTTACCGATTGACATCAAAACAGGGATGATGCCAACGACCATAGAGGAACAGACAAAAGTATCGTTAACAAATATAAAAGCGATCGTTGAAGCGGCTGGATCTAATATGAAGGATGTCATTAAAGTGATGGTCTTTCTAAAGGATATGAATGATTTTGCGGCCATGAATCAAATCTACGAAACGTTTTTTGAAGCACCCTATCCGTCAAGAAGCTGTGTTGAGGTTGCAAGATTACCGAAAGATGCAAGCATTGAGATTGAAGCCATAGTTCAAGTTAAGGGTTAGTAAGTTTGAAGGGTTAAACCCAAATCATAGCGTCTTAACTTTAGTATGGTCAAAGGTCAAAACTAAGTTCAATCATATCGTTTTGATGCCTTAACCTTAGTATGTATGAACCAACTTGAGTAAATAGAGGAAGGAAATATTTGGTTTACTTGGGCCAAATGGTGCAGGAAAGACCACGACCCTAAGAACAATTGCAACCTTATTAAAGCCGACAATGGGGCAAATCAGTGTTGAAGGTTATGATGTGGTGAAGGACGCTAAGGCGGTTCGTAGCAGTATTGGTTTTTTAACCAATGAACTTAAGATGGAAACCCATTTTACGCCAGATTATACCATGAAATTTTTCGGACAGCTTCATGGCCTTGATCTTGAGTCAATCAAATCCAGAACAACTGAATTATTTGATTATTTTGGCATAACCGAATTCAGAAATAAAAAAATAGGAGAACTATCTACAGGCATGACACAAAAATTAGCGATTGCCGTTAGTTTGGTTCATAATCCGGAAGTCATTATTTTTGATGAGCCAATCAATGGTCTTGATATTATTACGGCCAAAGCGGTTACTGAATATCTTCAAGGGTTAAAAGAGAAAGGGAAGTTGATTATTATATCCACACATATCATGACAGTAGCAGAAAAGCTGTGTGATCGGGTGGCGGTTATCATTAATGGGAAAAAAGTGGCCGATGGGGATATTGCTTCCATAACGTCAATGACAGGTACTACCAATCTTGAAGACGCGTTTTTTGCCTTATACAAAGACAATGTTAAGGAGGTGTTGTAATGCTTTGGGTAATAGTAAAAAAAGAATTGAAGCGGGTCTTTTCAGACCGAAGATTGGTCTTTTCTGCCTTTATCCTACCAGCTGTGGGCATTTATATCTTATACTCTTTAATGGGAACGATGATGGGAGAGATGTTTGAAGATAGAGACCAGCATCAATCCATCATTCATGTCTATGAAGCACCAGCATCTTTTATAGAGTATTATGATAACCATAAAGACAACCTTGGTATGAAGATGACCTTTAATCAAGAAGATTTTGAGGCCGATCTTATTGGCGTTAAAGACGGTGACATCGATCTTGTGGTTATGTTTGAAGAAGGTTTTGATCAAAAAATCATGGATTATCAAAGTTTAGAGCAAGTGCCTGAGGTTAAGACCTATTACAATCCCTCTGAAGATTATTCCTACCCGGCAAGAAATAAGTTCGTCATGCAGCTGTTGGAAGGATATGAACTTGCCATGTTAGGAGAAAGATTTGGCAATGAGAATTATGCCAAAGCTTTTGTGGTGGATGCGACCAATGATGAAAGTGAAGTCATGGATGAGTCTAAAGCTATGGGTATTGGTCTTTCAATGATATTACCGATGTTGATTGCCATATTATTATTTGCCGGTGCCATGGGTATCGGATTGGATACCATAGCAGGTGAAAAAGAAAGAGGTACTATGGCAACCTTACTCATGACACCGGTCAATAGAGAAACCATTGCCATGGGTAAACTAATCGGTCTTGCAATTGTTGCCTTTGTTAGCGCCGCGTGTTCTTTTATAGCCATTATGGCTTCCTTGCCAAACGTAGGTGGTATGTTGTCAGGCGGTAGAGATATTTCAATTACATCATTGTCATTTACGGTTTTTCAATATATACAGTTATTAATTATTATGCTGGTATTGGTGGGCATGTATGTGGGGCTTATATGTATTACTTCAGTTAGGGCAAAGTCTATTAAAGAGGCTGGCACTTATGTATCACCTATATACATGATTGTTATGTTTGCATCGTTTTCAACCATGTTTACCACCGGTGAGCCTGCTTTAATTCAATTCGCCATACCGATACTTGGGAATGTGCTTGCCATAAAGCAATTATTTATGTTCCAACTGGGCATGGATGCGTTTTTGCTGTCCACAATTGTATCCATTGTGATTACAGGGATATTGATTCTTATGATTACAAGATCCTTTAATAATGAAAAAGTTATGTTGAATGCGTAAGGAGGCACTATGGGACCATTGTTATTGGAACCAGACCTAAAAGAACGGGTCTGGGGCGGAGAAAAACTGAAAAATCTTTATGGTAAAAAAACCCCATTTAAGTATACAGGGGAAAGCTGGGAGGTTGCTTGTCATGAACACGGCGCTTCTATCATTGCGGCAGGACCATATAAAGGCCTGACACTATGTGCACTATTACAGACCCATGGCCATCAAATACTCGGTGAAGGTTATGAAAAAGGGCATAAATTTCCATTATTGGTAAAAATTATTGATGCAAAGGAGGATTTGTCCGTTCAGGTACATCCGGATGATGCCTATGCTAATATTATTGAAAACGGAGAACTTGGAAAATCAGAAGCTTGGGTTATTATGGAAGCAGAAAAAGGCGCCAAGTTGATTATTGGTCTGAAAAAAGGAACAACTCAAGAGGCATTTATGACCGCTCTAAAGGCCAACCAGTTGGAACAAGTACTTAATGAAGTAGAAGTTAAGCCCGGTGATGTCTTTAACATACCTGCAGGCTTAATCCATGCTATAGGAAAAGGCATCTTACTTGCTGAAGTACAGCAAAACTCAGACACCACCTATAGAGTCTATGATTGGAATAGAGTTGGCCTTGACGGTAAAAGCAGAGATCTTCATATAGACAAATCTAAAGAGACCATCGATTTTCTAGATACATATTCAACCCTACCGATTCATGGCTCTGTGGTTGTGAGAGATAACATCAAACATACTTATTTTATCCTAAACCAATATTTTGCCCTAGAGACCATAGAAATGGATGGTTCACTCAAACAACTAAACGAAAAAGGTTATGAAATCTATATGGTACTTGAAGGTTCCGGTCAATTAGAGGGCAATCATGAATCACTAGAAGTTAAGAAAGGGGACAGTTTCCTCATACCTGCAAGCTGTAAAGACTATACTTTCAGTGGAAAAATGAAGCTTCTAAAAACTTATGTACCTATAAGTATTGAAGACACATTAAAAGAGCTTGAAGCAAAAGGGGTACAAAAAGAAGCCATTAGGATCCAATAGAAAAGGTGTTATATGATTAAAAGAGAATTACCCAAAGATGTTCATTATATATTAAAAAAACTGCATCATCATGGACATGAAGCTTTTATTGTTGGTGGATGTGTCAGAGATTTAATGCTTGGGAAAGTGCCTAAGGACTGGGATTTGACCACGTCTGCTGAACCAAGTCAAGTAAAAGCTTTGTTTTCAAGAACTGTGGATACAGGTCTAGAACATGGTACGGTTACCATATTAAAAAACAAAGTAGGATATGAAATCACGACTTACCGTGTAGATGGTAAATATGAAAACCATAGACGGCCCAAGGCGGTTGCATTTACAAAATGTCTAAAAGAAGATCTTAAGCGACGGGATTTCACCATTAATGCTATGGCCTATAACGAAGAATCAGGATTTATAGACTTGTATGGCGGGGAAGAAGATCTTAAACTTGGCATCATTCGATGTGTGGGCGACCCAGATGAACGTTTTCATGAAGATGCACTAAGGATGCTTAGAGCCATTCGCTTTGCAGCGCGATTTGGATTTGAGATTGAGTCAGAAACTGGTAGAGCCATTACTTTGCTGTCTAAGCTTATCGAGAAAATAAGTGCTGAAAGAATTAAGATGGAGCTTTCGAAGATTTTATGTTCCAAAAATCCGGACTACATTTCTAAGTTGGTCTACTATGGTTTGATGCCTTATGTCATACCTGAATTTATGCCATGTGTAAATCTTAGCCAAAACCATTCTTATCATGTTTATAACGTGGATGAACATACGTATAGGGCACTTAAAGAAGTAAAAAGAACGGAAGTTTTAAGATGGTCCATATTTTTACATGATATTGGCAAAGGTTACTCGAAATCAACAGATGATGAGGGTGTGGACCATTTTTATGGCCATTCAAAAATCAGTGTGGAACTGTCAAAAATAATACTCAGCCGTCTCAAATTTGATAATAAAACAAAAAACCACATTCTCAAACTTATTGCCTATCATGATTATCGATTTGAACCGAATGCAAAATCTCTAAGAAAAGCTGTTGCCCATATGGGTGTAGACATGTTCAAAGATTATTTAGCCGTTCAAGAGGCGGATGTTCGAGCTCAAGCACCGGATAAACTTCAGGCAAGGTTAGAAGATTTAGACGTGAAAAAACAACATTTTGAGATTCTTTTGGCAAGTAATCACTGCATAACCATACAAGACCTGAATATCCGTGGTAAGGACCTGATGGATCTAGGTGTTGAAAGAGGTGAGAAAATCGGCATATTGTTAAAAACACTTTTAGAAATGGTAATAGAAGAACCGGAAATGAATAAAAAAAAGCTGCTTCTTGAAAAAGCGAAAATGTTAATACATAAAGGTTAGCCTATGAAGGTCTATTCTATAGCTATATTAATATGGATGACAGTTTTTATGTTTTTACAAGGTCTTTATTTTAATCACGCTCTTATGTTGGCCAATGTGGTCATGATTGTCTTGATGCTTGTAGGGTTATATCATAGAGGAAGTATAACTGTGCCAAAGGATGTAACAATTAAATTCTTATTACTATTTTTAGCCATACAAATATTAGCTTTGTTTACTGCTGTAGAAAAAGGCATGCAAGTTTATGGCATTTTTTTAGGCCTTCTACTTATCATGGCCTATATTGTAATATATCAAGTTCATGATGAACTCTTCATGAAGAGTTTTAAATGGGTTTTTGTGATGGGTGTGATATTAGGCGGATTAATAGGAATTGCGAGCTATCTGGGTTTAGGAGAGAATCGACTTTCCTATGTCATACATCAAAGAATGGCCGGTCCGATTCAATATGCCAATACTTGGGCCATTGTTGTATTAGCGGCTATCCTGGTATTTTTAACACTGGCCATGAAGCCATGGCAAAAAGTAATAGGCATGAGTATCTTAGGAACAACATTATTAATGACCATGAGTCGAAGTGTCACTTTAATTGCATGTCTCGTCATGGTATATTTAATATTCAGGAAAAAATTACAGTATACCTTTTGGATAGGATTAGGACTTTCTGTCATCATCAACAGGGTACTTATTGCTTTCACTAATCTAGAGCTGGTTTTTAGTAGACTTACGCAAATGACGCCAAAAGTTAGCGAGTGGCAGACGCGGTTGTTATATTATGATGATGCTTTGCATATGATTGGAGACAGGCCACTTGGGTATGGAACTTTTGGATATTATTATGCCCAACGTGCGTATCAAACCGGCTCCATGTATCATGTCAGATATGTTCATAGCAGTTTGTTGCAGGCATTTTTAGATATTGGCATGATAGGCGGTATGACATTAGCGGCCTTTATGATCTATATTATTTTTATTAAGAAATATGATGGCATGAATAAATTGGTGATTATGGTTCTCTTGTTTCATAGTCTAACGGATATCAATCTTCAATTTCCTTATATTTGGTTATTGATATTGATTTTTTCAATGCATAAAGAAGAGGCAGAAAAAAAAGAATACACACTTCCCAAAAACCTCAGTTATTTTGTGTTGTTCATATTGTTATTGCCTTGTATTTATTTTTTGCGTGTTGAAACCACCTATCAAATGGGTGACTATGAAAAAACATTGAATTTGTATCAAAGTCATACAGAAGGAGCAAGAAGGTATTTACAGGAAGTGGACAATAAAGAACAGCGGTTTACAATATCCCAAAATTTGATTCATAAAAATCCCTATATCATTGAAGGCTATCAGGTTCAAAAAGAGATTGCTATAAAAAATGGGAATTATCCACTGGCAGTTGAATATGCTAAAATATTGGTGGCTCTTAACCCGTTAAATATTAACAGACATGAGGACTATAGCACTACTATGCTTATGGCTGGAGAGGCGAGTATCCGATGTGGTGATGTTCTTCAAGGGAAAAACTATTTAGAGGCCATTAGAGCGATTCCGGAGGGTTTGGTAATACTTGCAAAAGAAAAGAATACTCATTATAATATAAAACATAAACCCCACTTGGTCATGACGGAAAAGTTGAATCAAGACTATGAAAAAGCGAGTGAATTGTTGATGGGGTTGGAATAAAAATGACCTGTTTTATGAGGTGAAATAATAAGAGGTGACAGATGACAGAACGAAAAAGAACGACTGAAAAGAAGAAAAAAGTGGACATTGTATCAAGAATGACGGTAATTGGTATCGTGGCAGTTGTCATATTAATCGTTGGCGTAACAGTTTTAGCCCTCGTATTAGGTGGAAAAGAGAAAGAAAAAGACAAGCCAGAAGACGTTGAAACACCTACAGATATTGAAGAAGCAGTGTCTAGTGGACAATACGAAAGAGCTATGGCAGTGGTTAAATATGTGGATAGTGAAACCGGCAAGCTCATGGTTTATGATATTGAGGCACTAAAAATGATTACTCTAGAGATGGATAGCTCTATAGATATTAAAAATGAGTATGGCACAGATATTGCACTAAGCCAAATTAAGATTGGTGACATGATTGAGACTAAGTATGATACAAAAACATTAAAACCGGAAAATGTAAGAATTACCGCGGTTACATGGCAGAGACGAGATGTCAGCAACATGGTGGTGGATGATGAAAACCTTACTATTAGGATTGGCAACGAGGTATACACCTATACAGAAGAGCTGGTCACTTCTAAGGATGGTTCTCCTTTTGCAATTACGGAACTCAGTCCGGCAGATGAAGCAATTGTAAAAGGTTATAAAGATCGAGTATGGAGTATTATTATCATCAATGGCCATGGGACCATCACTTTGGTTAACCATGAAAGCTTCATCGGTGGTCAGATTGAGGTGGGACGAAAAATCAGTAAATTGGTTGAAGCAGAAATGAACATGCCTATTAGTGCAGGCGTTTATGATGTAATTGTCTCGAAGGATAATATGTCACCATTTGTAAGTCAAGTTATGGTTGAAGAGGGACAAAATGTAACCCTTGACTTGACTACAGCACAACCTAAGGTTGGAACGGTTGAGTTTGTACTTTCTCAGGAAGATGTAAAACTGTATATTGATGATGTATTACTACAGTCTAATGAGCCGAGTATGCTAAGTTTTGGTAATTATAAAGTTCGAGCTGAAAAAGAAAATTTTGAGACTTGGGAAGGCAATCTTATCCTGAATCAAGCATACTTAAGATTCAGGATTGATCTTGAGAGAAAAGCAAGTTTTCTTTTCATACAAGAACCGGCAGGTGCCGAAGCGTACTTGGATGCTGCTTTTATAGGTGTTATCCCAACTTCGACGCCTTATACACCTGGAGACCATACCATTACCTTACGAAGAACAGGTTATGTGACGGCCAGTTTTTCATTTTCTTGGGAGGATGACGGTAAAGATAAGAATCTTGTGTTACCGGAATTAGTACCTTTAGAACCCAATACGTCAGGTAACGAATAAGAGCATTCAAGGAAACAATCCTATGAAAAGCTCCTTAAGAGTGAGATACAGATACATAAATGGTTAAGGCGTTAAGGTTTTATTTTGACACTTTGGCCATAAATGAGATTAAAAAGGAGGGCGTAATATGACGTACATGGATTTATATGAATCATGGCTAAAGAACGATTATTTTGATGAGGCAACGAAGGAAGAGTTAAGGCAAATCAAAGGTGATGACAAGGAGATACAGGACCGCTTTTATAGGGAACTTGAATTTGGAACCGGAGGATTAAGAGGTGTCTTAGGCGCCGGAACCAACCGAATGAACATCTATACAGTTAGAAAAGCCACTCAAGGATTGGCCAATTATATTAACCTTAAGAAGGCCAATCAAGAAAACAGTGTTGCCATTGCCTACGACTCAAGACGTATGTCCCCTGAGTTTGCGGACGAAGCAGCATTGGTTTTAGCGGCTAATGGTATAAAAGGTTATGTTTTTGAGTCACTTAGACCGGTTGCCTATTTATCCTATGCGGTTAGGGAACTTGGTTGTACAGCCGGAATTGTAGTTACAGCCAGTCATAACCCTCCAGAGTACAATGGATATAAAGCCTATTGGTCAGATGGTGCCCAAGTAGCTGAACCTATTGATGGAGAAATTATTGAGCAAGTGAATCTGGTAGAAGGCTATGAATCTGTAAAAATCATGGACAAAGATATGGCGATGGCAAAAGGTCTGTATGAAATAATTGACAAGGCCTTAGATGATAGGTATATTGAAACCTTAAAAAAATTAATTATCGATCTGGAAGTGATTAAAGAGGAAGCCAATGATTTTACAGTGGTTTACTCACCGCTTCATGGCTCTGGCAATGTTCCAGTTAGGCGTATTTTGAAAGAAATCGGATTTGAAAAGGTATTAATTGTAAAGGAACAAGAGGAACCAGACGGTAGTTTTCCGACGGTGGATTACCCTAATCCAGAAGACCCAAAGGCTTTTGAGTTAGCCCTTAAGCTCGCAAGAGAAAATAATGCAGATGTGGTTATGGCTACAGATCCGGATGCCGATCGTCTAGGTGTATTTGCAAAAACCAAAGAAGGTGACTATAAAGCGCTTAATGGCAATAACATTGGTATGATTTTGATGTCTTATATCTTAAGTCGTAAAGCAGAACTTAATATATTGCCGGAGAACAGCGCAGTTGTAAGTACCATAGTTTCTACTTATATGGCAAGAGCTGTTGCAGAAGATTATGGGGTGACTTTGCTTGAGACTTTGACCGGTTTTAAATACATTGGTGAGAAGATTAAGGGATTTGAAGTCGATGGTAGTTATAATTTCCAGTTTGGCTTTGAAGAAAGCTACGGATGTCTTGTTGGCACCCATTCAAGAGATAAGGATGCTATTGTTGCTGTTATGTGTGTGGCGGAAGCGGCGGCTTATTACAAATCAAAAGGTAAGACTTTATATGAAGCGCTTATAGATTTATATGAAAAGTACGGTTACTATAAAGAGACCCTTCAGGCCATAACGTTAAAGGGAATTGAAGGTATAGAAAAGATTCAGCATATTCTTACTTCATTACGAGAGAACCCACCTAAGGTTTTGGGTGGTGTTAAAGTGGTGAGTGCTCGGGATTACGATGAAGATACGATTAAGGATCTAACGACGAATGATGTTACGTCGACAGGTTTGCCGTCTTCCAATGTATTGTATTATGATTTGGAAGATGGGTCATGGTTCTGTGTCAGACCTTCTGGTACAGAGCCAAAGGTGAAGTTCTACTTTGGTGTTAAAGGGGATACGCAAGCGGAGGCTGATGCTTTGGCGTTGAATCTTGAGACGGCTGTTATGGGTTTGGTGGATGAGATTTTGAAGTAGAGAGTAGGCTTGTGTATTTTATTAAGAGGTCCCATGAAAACCCTTCCGCAGTGCGTATGAGTACGGCCTCCAGTTGGTGCGTCCTGCACCAAAAGTCGGCGGACAGCTTCCTGCTGTCTTGCTTAACTCATACACACAGCTCCAGAACTTCATGGTCGGTGCTGGTAAGGATAAAGATGTGTAAGTAATATTTGTAGTCCCATGAAAACCCTTCCGCAGTGTATATGAGTACGGCCTCCACCCCAGGAACTTCATGGTCGGTGTTGGTAAAGGCAAAGATTTGTGAAGCTGTATTTTTATTTTGATAGAAATTATTAATTAAAGAGATTTGTTATAAGCAGTAAGTGTTTATTTTTCGTCTGATTCTCCGAAGGGGAAGACCAGAGAAATGAATGCTTACTGCTTTTGTTATAGGGTGAGATGATAGATGAATTTGATGGGATTTCAAAAATATGTATTTTATATGAACAAGGGGGTTGACAAATGTAGGGTGGAGGTGGTAAGATAATAATCGAAAGCGGTTTCGAAAACTTCTTTTTAACAGAAAACACTTGTAAGCGATTTTTTTTACGAAACACCGAAAGCGGTTTCGAAAACTTTTCTAAAAGGACTTGCACTTAAGGCTAGAGTTAGGTATAATTTTTTTTAGAATGAATCGAAATCGGTTTCGGAGAGGATGGTCATATATGATTACCATTTATGATATAGCAAAAAATGTCGGTTGCTCAAGTGCAACAGTATCTAAAGCACTTAATAATTATCCGGATGTCAATGCCATGACAAGGAAAAAAATATTGGAGATGGCTGAAAGCATGGGGTATTCACCAAATTCACAGGCACAGGCACTAACAAAGAACAAGACCTGGAATATTGGTGTCTTATTTGAAACGGAGAGTGAGATTCGTAATGGTTTTACCCATTACTTCTTTTCACAGATTCTTGAGAGCTTTAAAAAATATACTGAAGAACTTGGTTATGATTTAACCTTTGTATCTCAAAAAATCGGTGAGAATAAGGTGTCTTTCCTTCAACATGTAAGGCGCCGCCGCTGCGATGGTGTTATTATTGCTAACTATGATTACAATGATCAAAATGCGCTTGAATTGATTCATAGTAAAATCCCCGTTGTGGTCATTGATTTTGATAACGATACAGTGAGTTCTATTTTTTCTGAAAACTATGAAGGCTTAAAACTGCTGACGCAGCACCTTATTGACTTAAACCATCGAAACATCGTTTATATTCACGGACAACGCAATTATGTTACCGGTGAACGGATTCGAGGTTTTGAAGATACTATGAATGCCAACAACTGCAAAATAACGGGAGACCATTTAGTGGAAAGTGCGTATTACAACCGTGAGAATATTGCCGATAAGACACGATTGGTCTTGGCAAGAGACAAACGACCCACTGCTATTATATTCTCCGACGATTATGCAGCTGTTTTAGGTATCAAGGTGATTCAAGAAGCAGGTCTAAAAATTCCGGAAGATATATCGGTTGTTGGTTTTGATGGTCTGGAACTTGGTCAAATGATTACACCCCATTTAACCACGATTGTACAAGATACGAGGATGATTGGTGAACTAGCAGCTAAGCGTTTGACAGAAATCATTGAAACCAAGAATCGAACGAAAATAGACATAAGTGTGGGCGTAAAATTGTTAGAAGGTGCATCCTGTAAGCAAGTGAAACTTATATGAATGTGAAAAGGAGAAAAAAATGAAAAAGTGGATTGGTTTATTACTTACATTTACATTAATACTTTCTGTAACGGCTTGTGGTGGGGCGAAGCAGGACAATAGTGAAGCATCAAATCAAGGTGAAGTTAGCCTAGCAAGTGAAAACAAAGGCGATACTTTGGTTGTATGGACATTTACAGATGAGCTAAAAGGTATGATTGAGAACCATTATTTAAAAGACAATCCGGACTTACCTTATAAGGTTGAAGTAGTGGTCGTTCCTAATGATCAATACCAAAACAAGCTTGATCCAGTTTTGGCATCAGGAAAAAGTGCACCGGATGTATTTGCATTAGAAGCAGGGTATGTTAAAAAATATGTAGATTCACCATTTACCGCAGATCTTGCATCCATAGGGTTTGATCGAGACAGTATTGATACCCTTCCTTATGTGCTTGATGTAGCAACAGATACCAATGGCATTCTTAAAGGCTCAAGCTGGCAAGCGACACCAGGTGCATTCTTCTATAGAAGAAGTTTGGCCATGGAATATCTTGGAACAGAAGAACCAGAAGAAGTACAGGCGCTAGTGAGCGACTTTGATAAGTTCTATGAAACGGCGATGACCATCAGTGAAAAATCAGACGGGAACGTAAAAATGATCAGCTCTCTAGGGGATCTTGTACAAGTTTTCTATGCAGCCAGACAAGATGGTTGGGTTGTAGATAATAAGTTGGTTGTTGATCCTAAGATTACTGAACTTATGGAAATGGGTAGAAAATTAGAAGCCAATAGATTAACCAATCAGTCCGAACAATGGACTGAACAATGGTTTGCAAGTATCTCTGGCAATGATGTCTTTGGTTACTTCTTACCAACATGGGGTCTTCATTATGTACTAAAAACAAGTGCTGAGAACGCGGATACTGGTGTATCGACTTCAGGTGACTGGGGCATGATTCAAGGTCCATCCTCTTATTTCTGGGGTGGTACATGGTTAGCTATGCGTGAAGGTTCCGATATGGAGGCAGCTGCAGCTGACTTAATTAAGTACTTAACATTGGATGAAGCATTCCTAAAAACATGGGCAGAAGAAACAGGTGACGTTCTTTCTAATCAAGCAGTTGTAAATGAAATCAAAGGTGATTTCTCTGAACCTTTCTTGAAGGGTCAAAACCACTATGCTGCTTTTGCAGAAATGGCAACACAAGTAGACGCATCTATTTTAACAGGTTCAGACAAAGATATTCAAGACTTATTTACCGAGCAGTTGACAGCATATTCCAAAGGTGAAAAAGAACGTGATGCTGCGATGAATGATTTTATTTTATCGGTAAAAAACCAATTCCCCAGCTTAGAATACTAGAATTAAAGGGGTGAAGGCTTGTCTTTCATCCCTTTCCTATGATATAAGAAACATTGATGTTGAAACAGAGACAAAGTTTAATCGACTGCTTATAACACAGCTCAAAAAATTAAGATAGGAGATTATAATGGCAAAGAAAAATAAAAATCAATTGGTTAATTATGATAAGTACGGTTATTTCTTTGTTGCACCCTTCATTATTGCCTTTTTGGTCTTCCAACTGTATCCGATTTTTTACACCTTTCAGTTAAGTTTTACAGATTTGGCAGGTTGGGAAACCCAAATGAATTATGTGGGATTTAAGAATTACTTCGCTTTGCTTCAAAATGAATTGTTCTTAAAAGCACTTCGAAACACATGGATCATATGGACCATGAACTTTATTCCACAAATTGGTTTGGCGTTGTTATTGGCAAAATGGTTTTCAGACGCACGCATGAAGCTTAAGGGTGCAGGCCTTTTCAAGGTATTGTTTTATATGCCCAATATTATTACAGCCGCTTCTGTATCCATACTTTTTAGTACACTTTTCAGCTATCCTATGGGACCAATCAATCAACTTCTGATTCAATTTGGTGTTCTAAGTGAACCTTTTGAGTTTTTTAGAAGTGTGGGCGCCACAAGATCCATCGTAGCCTTTATCCAGTTTTGGATGTGGTATGGCAATACATTTATCATTCTTATGGCAGGTATTTTAGGCATTAATCCTTCTCTCTATGAAGCAGCCATGGTAGATGGTGCCACAAGCAGTCAGATGTTCTTTGGTATAACTTTGCCCCTCATTAAGCCAATTACACTATACGTATTGGTCACCTCTTTTATCGGCGGGATGCAAATGTTTGATATTCCCTTCCTCTTAACATTAAGGGGCAACCCAGATTACTCTATTGAAACGGTAACCATGTTTATCTACAGGCAGGCTTTTAGTGGTAGTAGAAATTATTATGTTGCAGCGACCGCTTCCATAACTTTACTGGTGATGATTGTGATTGTCAGTATAATTATTTTCAAGGTCATGGGGGATGATAAAAAAATCAATAAGCCTTTTACCAGTAGATTTAGAAAGGCGGGTGTACTTCATGAATGAGCATAGATTGGGTAGATTTTATTGGTTAAAAGCATCTTGGATCTATGTCATATGTTTTTTGCTTATGATCCTAAGCATCATGCCTTTTTGGATTCTTATTGTGAACGCAACCAGATCAACAGATCAGATACAGCAAGGTTTTTCTCTTATACCCAGTAGGTTCTTGGAATACAACTATACAGTTTTGACGAATAGAGGCTTTGATATATGGCGTGGTTTTATAAATAGTTTTACCATATCTGCAAGTGCCACTTTTATGGCTTTATACTTTAGTGCTTTGACGGCTTATGGTCTTGTTATTTACGATTTCAAAGCAAAAAAATACATATTTGCTTTAATTGCTTTTATACTGATGATTCCCGCCCAAATCAGCATGATCGGTTTCTATCGTATGATGTTGAATATGAACCTTACAGACAATTATATACCTTTGATTTTCCCGGCGGTGGCAACACCGGCTACGGTCTTTTTCATTCGCCAGTATTTGCTCTCCTCCTTTCCGAAGGACTTGGTAAGTGCGGCAAGAATTGACGGTGCTAAAGAGATTCAGATTTTTCATACAATTGCTTTGCCGGTGATGAAGCCTGCACTGGCTACGATGGGTATTTTTGCTTTTGTAGGCTCTTGGAATAATTTCCTTATGCCATTGATGTTGATTTCGGATGAAAAGAAATACACATTGCCGATGTTGGTTCAGTTACTTAAGGCGGATATTTACAGAACTGAATTCGGCGGCATCTATCTGGGTATTGCTATGACCATTTTACCGTTACTCATTGTATATCTCATTTTCTCAAGATACATTATTGCAGGGGTGGCTCTTGGCGGTCTTAAGGAGTAAAAAAATAGAAGCAAGTAAGATACTTAATCAAAAAGGTGATTTTGCCTGATGATGTTAATATTTTTAGAACAGCT
>NZ_JARGDP010000064.1 GCF_029210395.1 Petrocella sp. FN5
CTAATAGCTCATCGCACATTCTGTGATAAGTTATTAACTTAATATCTCTTCCTTTTCCCCAGTCATCATAGAACTCAATACAATCTGCAAAAGCTTTAGAATGGCTTGCTTTATACATATAATGTTTATTAGGATCATATAAAAACAAATATGAGGATACCGCATGTGAATCTTGTTTATAAAGAAAACTATCTGGTGTATATTTTTCTAGCAATTCATCACTTTTAGTGAAGAAATCTTCAATGAGTTTTTCTTGCTTAGCTAATAATCCTTCATCATCAGAATATAAGTCTAGAAACATCTTTTTAACTGTTTCAGGTTCTTTCTTTGCAAAAAAGACCATACCTTGAAAGGGTTGAATATAGCTATCTATAATATTCCGAGTTGCAACTTTAGCTTGAGATAGTATTTCAGCAAACTCTTCGCCTTCTTTAGATAGTGCTTGATCCATCAAAGTTCGAAATTTTTTTGCTACTGCCCACTTATAATTTTCATCATGTTTAGTATTTATAACTTCGAACCTAGTCATATAATTATCGAATATTTGCTGTAAGTTATCTTTATTCATAAAACCTCCAATTTATTCTTGATGAACTGTTCATATAGTTATCGTGTATAATACTTATCACCCCTTTCTGCACCATTAACCTTTTATCTATCCTGTGGTCTGTTCAAAGATACAAAAAGTCCTGGATTTTTAACGTTAAGTTCCTCAAGGTATTTAAATATGCAATTTGGTCTTGGCATCAAAGTAAACTCGCCTTACCTTATCGCCTTTACCATATGCAATACAAACTCTTTCTTCAACGTTCATATCAATTATATTTAGATTCACCAGTTCACCAACTCTGATACCTGCTGAATACAATAAGTCAATCATTGCTAAATCACGTGATGATTGACAATCATCTCTCATGAGTTTGATGTTCTCATCAGATATGATTTCTTTTATTATTGAACTAACCTTTATTTTATGAATACGCTTTTAGGGTTCTTAATTATATAGTTTATATCCTCTAGCCATGAGAAAAAACTGGATAAGTTTCTTCTCATTTTATCTACTGTCACCTTTCTACACCTGTTCTTTAGTTGATATTCCTTCAAATAGCTACGAATCATCTCGGTAGTGATTCTTAGAATTGGCTGAATAATTATGCAAGTATGTTACAATAATTTGTACATAAAAAGGCATACTAATCACATTTTAAATTAGCATACCTTTAATAATATTAATCTTATGAATATACTTTGAAAATACTTTCGCAGTCCCAATATAATTACCCTCTTATCTCAATCAAATATAACATCCCTCAATGTTTTCTTTGTTTTATATTATAAGCCTAAATATATTGTTATACAACTTATAATCTGAAGCTGCATGAAAAATTCTAAACCTAATTTAATGAGTAAATCACACTCTACTCTCTCCTGTAGTCCTTTGACCTCAATCTTTGGTTTGTCTGGGTAATAACTAGAAAAGTCTTATATTAAAATAACATATTATCATCACGCAATTTTGAAACACCGTTATATCGTTGATCCAAGAATTCCTTGAATTTGATCCAGCATCCATAATGTACACTTGCATGACCTCGTGGATTTTTTCTATTTACTTCAATAAATTTCATTTCAAGTAAATATTTACCTTTTAATAAATTTGCTTCACTTTCGAAAATGCTCCAGAAATCCATACCGATAGGATTATTAAATGCATAAAACACATTACTTGCCATTATTTCAGGTCGTGCGTAGTTATAATTAGCTTTTAAATACTCAATAAAACTATTTCTAATAGTAGATTTGTCCACACAATTCACCTCTTCTCAAATATTATTTTATTGACTCCTTTAATATATGCTCTTTTTGTCATACCAGTTACTCAAACTATCCTTGCATCAATGAATTAAACAATACCTGTGTTTCATCCAACAATCTCTGAACTTCAACCTTTAATTTGTCGGGGAATTGATACCTTAATTTCCCACAATATGCCTATAATGTATGTTTTAGACCAAATATTTTTTATAATATCAAACCATTACAATCTTTTCTGGATATATCTTTGACACAGAATGAAGTTCAAATTCAATGATATCTAACTTATCATTAGGAACATCTTGAAAGGAAGTAACGAATAATTTCTTCCCATATTCTCCAGTTTTTTCATCCGGTTTGAAAATGAACCCCATTGCTCTACTGGAATTACCGGAAGATTTTTCTATTTTTTTATCCAAGTATCCAGTCGATTGAAAAGACAAACCTATATCTGCTTCATAAGTCATTAAAACTAGACTTGAATTCTTACGCTTTAAATCTTCAAAGAAATTTGTCATCAGATCTATCATTCTATCTAGGTCTTCTTTTGGCACGTCTTTATATTTATCATTATTTTCCATAGAATCAACATACTTCTCTAAATTATATATTTCAAATCCCTGAACATAAAAAGATTCATCTTTTTCCTCAAATGGATTATTGTACTTCAATTCAACGGGTGCATCTAAATTAAAATTTAGACTGTATTTATAAAACACTTCTGCTTCTTTATGGTAAGTTCTAAACTTCAACTTTAAGAGTTCATCTTTTAAGCTCATATTAACCATTGGAACGGATTCTGAATTCATATGAGCAGTTAATTGCATTTTACTAAGAGGAACATTATCCCAACGAGATAATTCTATCCCTTGTTCTATGAAATATTGCAGTTTATGTAAAGACTGGTCACCTGGAAATTGAAATGACTCTGTAGAGGAACGATTAAACTCAAAAATATGTTCACCAACTTCTAAAGATTCTATTGATCTTGTGGTAAACATTTTGCTTCTTTCATGAGATTCTCTATTTGTTTGCTTCGAAGGATCAAATACCATTTTAGAATCATCCTTCTCTTCAGATAAACAATCCATTACCCAAAGCGTATAAGAATTATCCTTATAGGTAAGAGCTAAAAGATGCATCTCCTCTCCATCTAATTCAAATGGTCGATTGATAACAACTGTCTGCTCTGGCCGTAACATATAGTGATTTTTAAATGTTTCTAATTTCATGGTTCCCTCTTTCATATATATAACTCATCTGTCAATTACCTATACGTATTGAAAACATCGAGGGCGTGGGATACTCCCACTTTTCAAGTACCTTTTGTCGGACAAAAGGGAAGCTTGCCCTCATGAAAGCAGAGCTTTCTTATTCGGTTTTATTTTAGATACTGAATAAGAAAGTTTCTTACCCTCATAAAAATTATAGCATACCTGTGAAGAATGTCATTCTAATTTTTGGAAAAGAGGCCCGAAAGCCTCTTACTTATTCCATAATTGATACTAAGAACATAAGATCATAGGTAGTGGTAAAAGTCTGCTGGAATGCTTTTCCATACTCACCTGTGAACTTCAGTGTTACATTTCTAAAAGGTGCCATAGATCCACACTCAATAGTACCCGCCTGAACATCATGGGCTGATACATCATTTTGCCATTCTCTGTTGATGATATAACCCATCTCATTTGGATTTTTTGCACCAATTGCTATGTGAATATACTTTGAAGACTGGCTGATTCCCAGATTGTCCCAGTCTTTATCATCTCTACCCACTTCAATAAACTGGTTGTCTGAACCTGCTTTGTTATTAAATCCAGAAATACTAAGCGTAACCGGCATCGTTGAGTTATTGCTAATGATAAGATCCGGAGAACTAAACGTTGGGCCGTTTGGATTGATTGTGAATGAAGCAAGGGTAGGTATGTCCACATCTAAAATTGAAGCTTGAATGGTGCCTGTAAGTTCAGTTACGTTGGTCTGTGCGTTTGCTGTAATACTAAAAAGCATTGCCAGTACTATTGTGATTAATATAATTTTTTTCATCTTGATACCTCCTACCAATAAAAGACATATTTAACTGTGACTGGGTTACCATTGTAATCATGATCTAATTGTACATAATATGAACCTGGGGTAGACCCATCAATACAATTAATAGTTAATGTTTGAGATCCCGTATATTCTTTATAGTTAGCTACATATGTTACATCTTCAGAGGAAGTTGTAATCGTAAACAAGGCATTTAAAGGATTACCTTTGTAAATATGATAAGTCGCAGATTTTGTGAAATCTAGTTGATCCGTTACTCCGTCAATAGCGATGCTTGTTATACCTGTGATGCTTGGCGTAACCTCCTCAGGCTCTTGGGCATCTTCAATTCCTTCATACAGACTCACTAAAAATATAATCTCATAGACACTGGTCACTTCACTTTGAAATGCAGATCCAGATTGGCATTCCAAGTCCAATATCACAGTGCGACCAGATTTGATATGACATAATTCTTTGTTCTCGAGTTGCACTTGATCAGCCGTTACCTCGGATAACAGTGTTGTATGGTTCAAAAAGGCAGTTTGATTGTCTTCAGCGATCATACCTAGGTAGATAAAGCTGGCTGAACCGATGGCACCTAGTCGATCCCACACTTTAGCATCACGCACTACTTCTGTGAACTGATTTGCTGTTCCTACTTTGTTATCAAAGCCGGTCATGGTCACTGTAACCGGTGCTGTCGTGTTGTTGGTAATGTTTAGTGATGGCATGACATACCGGCCTGGGTCTCCCTCTGGAAGATTCGGGTTAATAATAAAACTTGCTGTCGTTGGAATGTCCACATCAATAACTGTAGACATGATTTCTCCTGTTAACTCCACCTTGTTGGTATTGGCTGATGCAGATAAAGCCATCATATTTAATATAATGACCATGAGTGTCATAACTGATACTATTCTCTTCATATAGTTTCTCCTATTCTATAATTAGTTTGATTTGCGCGCCCACATGGCTAATAGGCTCCTCGTCCAGTGTGTAGTAGTAAAAATATGCAATACAAGGGTATTCACCTTTTGGGGGATGGTTTGTGATTTTGTCGTGTTCAATATCCATCATTGGTTCCAGTACCGGACTTGTATAATAGATTTCTTCCGTTGCCTCATTAACAATGACGACTTGTAGCAACTTATCTTCATACTTGTTCTTTAGTGAGAGATAAATCAATCCATTCTCGTCCGGTTGTAAGGCTGAAGCAATTCTAGCATTGAGTGTGTTCTTCGTAACTTCTTCTTGTAATAATGCTTCTTCATCAGGGTCGCTATCTTGTTGATGATCTCCACTGCCTGTTACATTTCTATCCAGTTCCGGCTGTGTGGGTATGTTCTTATTAAACGTTCCCTTTAAAATTGGTGCTATCACAAAAATACTCATAAGCAGTAAAATAGCAATAATCCCAAGGATCATTGCCATTTTTTTCTTCTTCTGATTCTTATTTTGATTCTGGTTCTGGTTCTGGTTCTGATTTTGATTCATTTGAGTTTCTTTTGTCTCTTTCATAGACGCCTCATTTCTAGTTTATTTTTTTATTGTTTAAACTGGTGCTTCGCGACTTAGAGTGTTGATAAGGCAATCATTCCATCTCCATCTCCTCCTCAAAGTCTTGAAACTCTTTATAGTCTTCAGGTGGTTCCCGTGCCATGCCAATCATCGCGTTCTTCATATTTTTTAATTCCTCATTAAAATCTTTCCCTTTTGGTACATGTCGCACAATCTCATAATTTGTCTTGTATTTTGCATTCAAGATCTGACATGCTGTATTACCGGCTACATCGTTGTCCAAGCAAAGCACTATTTTTTCAATGTCGCTTTGGCTTTTTAAAAATCCATCGAGTGCTTTATCCGATATGCCTCCTAAAGAAATCATATGATGGCTAAAGTTTTTAATACCATGTAGTTTTAGAAGTGACAGATAGCTCATCAAATCAATTGGCGCTTCAAAGACACAGACTGTATTCCCTTTCCCCTGATAATAGAAGGGGATAGACTTATCTGAGTTCCTAACATCGCCTCTGAAGTTCTCACCTGTTGTTCTCGAACTACGTCGACTTGCGTACGCAGGTTTGCCCTCTAAGTCATAACCAACGAAAACACAGTTATTATGGTAATCCTCATAGATCAATTTCTCATCCACAAATTCCGTGACAACTGACGTCTCAATATTCCGCGACTTAATCAAATAGGCAAACAGGTGCTTGTAAGTATCATTTTTCTTTGATAGCTGCATTTCTCCCTTAGTCACTATAGGCTTCAACTTTGGTATGGTTGGTAGTTCAACATCCGAGATGCCCAGTAGATCTCCGACTGCCTCAACCCAAGACTTGCCTTCCATTTCCATGACAAACTGAATAATCCCACCACCTTTATTCTGAGAGAACCAGTTCCACTTACTACCATCACCACTAATAAAAAGACCACCATATCCGGGTATCTTATAGGTATTATTGGAGATTCGTTTCAAATCATAACCTCTACTCTGAGCATAGGCTATGATGTTGATATTACTTGCCAATTCAATTTGTTCGTCTGTGAATTTCTTTTGACTTATTCCCAAATAATCACCTCCAAGGTCAAGTCATCCACATTTTTATAACATTAGTTTCTTCTATAACTCCATTTCTTCTTCAATACTTAAAACGTCCTCAGGTCTCTTGTACGCATAAGATGCTTCTTTTATTTCCGGCAAGGTGATAGGTTGATAATTGGCCAAGTCCATGGATTTACTTGGTAAGATACCGTTTTCAGCCATAGAACTAAAACTGTATCCGCCAATAATAATATGATCAATCACATTAATGTCTAAGGGCTTAAAAATATTTACAATTCTTTGGGTCAAATCAATGTCTTCTTTACTGGGGTTGGTACTACCACCTGGATGATTGTGAGCCATTAATATATTGCTACAATCATTTGCAATGGCCATCTTAAGAATATCTCTTGGATAAACTATGGACATATTGATGCCGCCTTCTGAGATGATCTTTGTTTCAATAATACTGTTGCTGTTATCAAGAAACGCTACGAGTATCCGTTCTTTATCTTTCATCCCACCTAGAATGGATGTGAAATACTTACCGGCATCTTGGGGTGATGTGAATTTTATACGTTCATTCTCTTGGGTCATTTTTAAGACATTATAGGAGGCTAAGAATTCTTTAAGCTTCCCGATTTTTTCTAATTGCCTATCGTTTGGTTCAACCACCATAGGATGTTCTAAGATGTTAAAAGGATTGTTTTCTTTGGCATAATCCTTAATCTTACGCATAGGAATTCCGGTTAGCTTATTTAGGCTTTCAAAAAAACTATCTGTATAGACTTGCTTTGTTGCCATCTGTATCAACCCCTTCCCTATTTGCGATTTCTTCTTCTTTTGTCTCAATTACAAGTTTCAGTGCCATGATGCTTTTCTTTTCAAGATCTGTTACCTCTAAATCATTCACATTGTTAAAAAATCCTTTTATACCTACTTTTTTGATTATTTCTACCACTACTTTTTCTGAAGCTTCTTGAAGTCCAAGTATTTGACACATCAGCTCAAGAACTCGGTCCAGTTCTGTTTTTTCGATCAATTCTGTTCTCATTGTTTCACCTCTTTCTATATTTCCATTTCATCACTTTCAATGGTATCCGGTACAATCTCATTTCCTTCTTCATCAAAGCTTACATCTCCTACGACTAAAGACATCTCGGAAGAATAATATGCCGAATAAGGGATATGTCCTTGTTCCATAATATTTGTTAGCCATTGACCTAAGAAATCATTTAATTCTTTTGCCAATTTATCATCCACCAATACATCCCCTTGATAAGCCGATTGATAAATACCTAAGTTGTCTTGCTTAAATATTGCTGCTTTTACCATTTCACCATCATGGTCTACAATGATTTCCATGTCCGGATCTGCCATTAGATCACCGTTTTGCTGATAGTAGTGGGATAAAGAAATTCTGTTATCCCAAATCCTTTCTATCACAAGATCCATAAATCCAGGTGCCTTTAACTTTAAATAGTAATATCTATCCGATAGAATACCTTTGGCCACCTTCTGTAGTTTCAAATAGTTTTCATGCAATAAATTAGAGCCATCCGCAGACGACTCTTGATGTTCTAACTTATTTATTTTTGGGTTACTGTTATCCACCTATCTCATCCCCTTCTTCTTCTTCAACTAGATTTACAGATTCTTGTTGTTTTTGAAAATACATTTCAAGTGCTTTTTCAATGATTTTTTCAATCGTCTTGATCTCTTGACTTGGACTAAAGTACTTGCTGATGATCTTGGGTTGAATCTTTACGGGTTTTTGCTTATTGGGATCCCTCAATGCTTCACCGGTAATAATAGACTTTGCCGTTTTCCAATTAAGCTTTCCTTCTTCTTCATAATTTCTTATGATGGAAGCTTTTTTCATATCCACTTTAAAAGTATCTTCTGAAACAATAGCTTCAATCATTTCCTGATTTTCTGCTGATAAATAAGAAAGGTCGACTCCGGCTCGCATTGCGATTTTGCCTTCGTCGACCAATTGTTTTAGGGGATCTTTTAGTTTGTAAATTCTCAAATATCTGGAAACATTACGGGGTGAGACTCCAAATTCTTTTGCTAAATTTTCATCAGATTTCAACTTTTCGCCCATTGGGCGAGAAGTTGAAATTAATCCCGAACTTGCTTTAGATAACCTTTCTATTTCATTTAATAGATCAGTTCTCACACCTTGATTCTTCATTGCATTGTGCCTGGTAGCTATCACCGTCGCTCTCTCTGAATGTACCAGATCCGTAAAGGACCTCTGCATCAGATTTGTTTCAGTGACTATAAGGATTGCTTCTTCTTCTGTCAGTCCTTCTTTGATGACTGTTGGTATCGTTTCTAGACCTGCTTCTTTTGCTGCATTAGCTCTATTATGACCACTTAGGATTTCATACTTCAAACCCTTTTTCCGAACCACAATGGGTACGATCACGCCATAATTCTTAATACTTTCAATCATTTCATTGAAGCGTTCCCCTTCATATAGCTTGAAAGGATGATTCTGAAAAGGTACCAACTGCTCCAGTTTAAGTTCTATGGCGCCTTCCTTCTTATCCGGTGGTGATGCGCTATAGTCATCACCAAAAATTGAGGCAAAGCTTTCTGTTTTTTTGGTTTTGCTCTTATCCATTTCCTATCAACTCCTTTGTAAATTCTTGGTAGGCTATAGCAGCCTTATTGGTTGGCATATAATCCATAATGCTTTTACTTTGTAGATTGGCTTCTCCTACTTTAACGGATTTAGGAATCTTCGTTGCAAAAACCTTGATATGCTCACCATAGGATGCTTCAATCATATCCATCATATTCTTCGCCAGATTGGTCCTTTCATCAAACATGGTCAAAAGAATACCTTCAAAGGTTATAGCCGAATTAATACGCCTTTTAACTTTGAAAATTGTTTTTAATAATAGTTCCAATCCTTTAACCGAAAGATATTCCGGTGTAGCAGGTATTAGAACACTGTCACAAGCTGCTAATACATTTAGGGTCATGAGACCTAAAGAAGGCATACAATCCAACAAAACATAATCATATTCCCCTTTGATCTCATCTATAATGGTCTTAAGCACATACTCTCTGCTAATGGTACTAACCAGATTGATTTCGATTGCTGAAAGTTCAATACTACTGGGAATGATATCAATACCCTCCTTTTGAACCATATAGGCTTCTTTACTGGGTATATCCTTCTCCATCATGACATCCATCATTAAGTGATAAAGGGTATATTCCAGATTCTCCGGTTTGGAAATACCAAAACAATCTGTTAGACTGGCTTGATTGTCACAATCGATTGCCAATACCTTGTAGCCTCTATTGGCCAGTTCAGTGGCTAAGTTTCTACACGTTGTTGATTTACCGACTCCCCCTTTTTGCGCAGCTATTCCGATTACTTTCGTCATGTGATTCTCCTCCTCTTTCATGTTATACTTCGAAAATACACTATTTAGTTAACACACGCAATGTTTCGTCCGTTTTGGATTCTATTGTATGTATTCACCAAATAATGTATTATTTCTTTAGGCGGTGAAAATCTATGAAATTGAGCATGGCTGAGAAAATAAGAGCACTACTGAAGGAAAAGAATATGACCATAAAAGAGTTAAGTACAAAATTATGTACTTCAAATCAAAATATGGCTAATAAGTTACGACGGGATAATTTTTCAATGAAAGAATTAGAAGCGATTGCAGAAGTCTTAGACTATGAATTTGTAGCTTCCTTTATAAAAAAAGGTAGTAATTGAATCAATTATCATACAACCAAAAAAAGCTATCGAATAAATGGATTTATGTCACTGTTTCCATTTGACTCAATAGCTTTTTTCTTTTTTGATGGCTTATTTTTATTATTGGCTTACACTTTCAAATAATTAACATGGATATTATTTTGCATTTTTCTTGTAGATTTTTAATCTAATTTCAGTATGATTTTGCACCAATTTTTCCCTGTTTTTCACACCAATTCTGCACCATTTGGCACCAATTTTGCACCATAAGTTCCGATATTTTACGATAACTTGCGTGTTTCCAAAATCGCTGTAACCCTTGTAAAACCTAGTGTTTCTGCACGTTCTACTCAAGTTCAAATGGTGTAACCTGGTAAACGTAGTAATTCAACCAATTGGCATATAGCAGATGAGCATGACTACGCCAAGTGTTGACCGGCTTGTTATGGTCATCGTCACCTGGGAAATAGTTGATGGGCATCTTAATGGGCAGGTTTTTATTTTTGTCTCTAACATATTCTTGATTCAAAGTATCAGCTTCGTATTCTGAATGACCGGTTACGAATATTTGCTTGTTGTCTACGGATTTGACAATGTAGACGCCGGCCTCATCGGATTCAGCCAGGAGTTCTAGAAATTCATTTGCTATGATTGGTGCTTTGTGTATGCTGGTATGTCTTGAATGTGGTACCAAAAATTCATCATTAAAGCCCCTAAGTAGGGGTGAATGTGATTTGACAACCTTGTGCTTGAAGATGCCGAACATTTTTTCATCTAGATCGTATTTACCAATACCATAATGATAATATAAGCCCGCTTGTGCACCCCAACATATATGGAAGGTTGATGTGACATTGGTCTTTGTCCATTCCATAATCCGAGTCAATTCCTCCCAGTAAGTAACTTCTTCAAAAGGCATTTGTTCTATAGGTGCACCTGTAATAATCATACCGTCATACTTGTGGTCTTTGATTTCTTTAAAGGTTGTATAAAAAGCAATCAAGTGATCTGTAGAGGTGTTTTTGGACTGATGGGTCTCCGGTACAAGTAGGGTTATTTCCACTTGCAAAGGCGAATTACTCAGTAGCCTAAGTAAGTGTCGTTCTGTCTGATCTTTTAAAGGCATCAAGTTCATAATCACAATCTTAAGAGGACGGATATCTTGTGTATGGGCCCGATGCTCATCCATGACAAATATATTTTCATCCAACAGTTCTTGCTTTGCTGGTAAATCATTATTAATCTTAATAGGCATGTTTTCACCGACTTTCTCTTTTTTCAAAAAATACTATGAATAATAGTATACACTTCAATGCATAATTCGTAAAGACTAGACGCTTGATCCATATTTTCGAATAATCCTAAAGATAGGGACTGTTACTCACAGCCCCTATCTTCTATTTTCCTATTTGGTCCGGTTGATCAATGGCTTCATGAATCGCATATCCAGGTGGCACCATTGGGTACACATTACTCTCTGTTGCTACTCTACAATTGATAACCGATACTTTGTTAGAACTGAAGGCTTTTTTAATGACTTCATCAATCTGCTCTACTGAGTCTATAACAAAACCTTCTGCACCCAGTGATTTTGCAAATCCTATATATTCAATATCCTCACCAAGGTCTGTTGATGAAAAACGATCTTCATAGAAAAGATTTTGCCATTGTCTAACCATGCCAAGAGCATTGTTGTTCATGATGAAGATCTTAATTGGCAACTTATGTTTTACCGCAGTAATGATTTCATTGAAATTCATTTTAAAAGATCCATCACCTGTAATCATGACAACACGATCTTTTTTATTGGCAAACTGAGCGCCCATGGCTGCTCCAAGTCCATACCCCATGGTACCTAGTCCTCCTGATGTAAGGAACCTGTTTGGAAACATAAAGGGATAATGTTGTGCCGCCCACATTTGATGTTGTCCAACATCGGTGGTCACAATATCTGTTGATTTACAATGTGCAGCGATACGTTTTAATACATGTGGTACATTCACAGTATCATAATTGACCTTGTGACCAAACTCTTTCTTCATATAAGAAACATGGTCTACCCATTCAGGTACCTCTTTAACTGCTATGACCTCATTAAGCAACATAAGAATCGTCTCTATATCACCAATAACATGTTCATTAACAACGACGTTCTTATTGATTTCAGCCGGGTCCACATCAAAGTGTACAATGGTTGCCTCTTTGGCAAATTTGTGTTCATTGCCCACAACTCGGTCAGAAAATCTAGCGCCAATAACCATCAATAAATCACATTCGTTGATTAATCTATTCGATGTTAATGAGCCATGCATACCAATGTTACCAGTATACATTGGATGATTATAGGGTGTTGCTCCAATACCCATAAGCGTATTGGCGACTGCACTTTTGGTCTTGTCTACAAAGGTCATTAAGGCTTCACTGGCACCGGCTCTTATAACGCCACCACCAGCAATAATCATGGGACGTTTGGCTTTATTAATAATCTCAACAAGCTTCTCAGGAATATGAAGGGTTTGAGGCTTATCGTATACTTTTGGCTCTTTTTTTATATAATCTGTCGTCATAGATGTGATGTCTTTTGGTATATCTATGAGGACAGGGCCTGGTCGACCGGATTTTGCAATATAGAAGGCTTCTCGAATAACATCTGCAAGAATGTTAATGTCTTTAACCATATAGTTATGTTTTGTAATCGGAAAGGTAATCCCCTGAATATCTACTTCTTGAAAACTGTCTTTTCCAAGCATGGGTATGCTAACGTTTCCGGTGATGGCTACCATCGGTACTGAGTCCATATAAGCTGTTGCAATACCTGTCACCAGATTGGTGGCTCCAGGACCTGATGTTGCAAGGCAGACGCCGACCTTGCCTGTTGATCTGGCATAACCATCTGCTGCATGAGAAGCACCTTGCTCATGAGATGTTAATATGTGGGTTATATGTTCCCTGTTTTTGAACAGTTCATCATATATGTTTATTGTTGCCGCACCCGGATAGCCGAATAAATAATCTACCCCTTGTTCTTTAAGACATTCTACTACGATCTGCGCTCCATTTAATTTCATAGTGATTACTCCTTCCAATCTCTATTCTAACTATAACATATGGTTAAAGTGTCAAAATATAAAAAAACCCATACATCCTATCATTTAGGACGAAGGGTTACTCCGCGGTACCACCTAATTTTGCTTGCGCACGCTCAAATAATACGAGATCTAATCCGATATTATCGCCCTCATAACGGTGGGCTACCGATGAAGCCTAATCTCCTTAGATTACTCCTTAGATTTCAGTTCACTGCTCCGAGGCTACATTCCTACAAATCTTCACGAGAACTTCCCAGCATCGCCCTCTCTCTTTGCTTCCGATTATATAGTACTCTTCCTCTTCATTGCATTTTTTATCATTCTAATGGATTTATAAAGCCTTGTCAAGTATTGTTATTTTTTTCACTTATAAATTGACGCGTTGAATCGATAAATTCTTTTTCCCGTTGTCACCTTGCCTTTTATTTAGTATACTTTAGAAAGATTAAAGAATCAAAACTACATAGTTGAACTTTTATATGCAATATATAGTTACGAATGTATCAACGTAATCTATCTGTTGCATGTAAATTAGTGAAACTTAGTTTTGAGATTTTAATCTGATGATTATATTACAAGGAGGCTTATATGCTTACAAGAACTTCTGCTCTCGAACTTCTAAAAGAACATGTCACCTCGGAAAGCTTAGTCAAACACTGTATGGCGGTTGAAGGTTCTATGCGTGCTTACGCTTCGCTATATAATGAAGATGTGGATCTGTGGGGTCTTACCGGTCTTTTGCACGATATTGATTTTGATAAACATCCCGAAGAACATCCTATGCATGCACGTAAATATCTAAAAGACCTTGATTTACCTGAATCTACATTGACGGCTATTGAGGAACACGGTAAGTTGGAATTGGAGACACGTGATACCTTGATCTCAAAAACCCTTTTTGCCGTTGATAGCCTATCTTCCTTTATTCTCGCTTATGTCCATGTAAGGCCGGATAAAAGTTTTGATGGTATTCCACTGAAATCCATTAAAAAGAAATTCAAAGATAAAGCTTTTGCTAGAGCTGTCAATCGCGACTTGATTATTAAAGGTGCAGATGATTTAGGTGTCAATCTAGACACCCACATGGAAAATGTGATTCAAGGCATTGTCGAGTGGGAACATGAGCTGAATAAAATGGGATTTAGTTTGGTTTAAAAGAAGTAGATTCGTATTTCGAATCTACTTCTTTTTTTGTACTCTAGGAAAGTCTGTGCTATGTTAATGCGTTGAATGAAATCTAAT